>JAKLEY010000043.1 GCA_022711455.1 Candidatus Cloacimonadota bacterium | reverse complement strand
GACCCGCGTCTTTGACGGCTTCCCGGGTGCTCACCAGAGCGAACTGGGTGTAGCAATCGATCTTCTTGATCTCTTTGTGGTCAAAATGCTCTTCAGCATCAAAATTCTTGATCTCGCCCGCGATATTGGTGGGCATGGTGCTGGAATCAAATTTGGTGACGGGTCCGATTCCGCTCTTGCCGGCAAGCAGATTCTGCCAGGTCTCATCCACAGTGTTCCCCACGGGGGTGAGAGCGCCCATTCCGGTGATAACGACTCTTCTCTTTGACATATATACCTCTTTAATTTAGTAACATAGGCTTTAGCCTGTTCGTAACATAGGCTTTAGCCTGTTTGTAACATAGGCTTTAGCCTGTTTGTAACATAGGCTTTAGCCTGTTATCTCAATTCCACCGAGGCTCAAGCCTCGGGTACAACAGCTTGAAAGCTATGTAACAATCTTTCCGAGGCTCAAGCCTCGGGAACAACAGCTTAAAAGCTATGTTACAACAGCTTGAAAGCTATGTTACGAAAAAAATGAACCAATCCTGATAACAGAAGCTATCAGGATTGATTCCTGTGCTTAGTGATTAAGCGAGCTTCTCTTTGAGATAGTCGATCGCTGCTCCGACGGTGCGAAGGCGGTCCTGATCCTCATCCGGGATGGTCAGATTGAACTCATCCTCAAATGCCATGACCAGTTCGACTGTGTCCAAGGAATCGGCACGAAGGTCTTCGATGAAGCTTGCTTCGGGGACGATCTGAGTTTCTTCAACCCCGAGTTTGTCCATGACTATCTGTTTCACTTTGGCTTCAATATCCATTATTCCTCCTATGTTATTGAAGTGTTGTTTATTTATTAGCAGTTTGATCCGCTAAGGTGGTTTAGTGCATTGTGAGGCCACCATCGACTGCGATGGTCTGCCCCGTGATATAGCTGCTGTCATCCGATGCCAGAAAGACGCAGAGCCTGGCAACGTCATCCGGTGAGCCCATTCGGGACAGCGGGATGACCTTGGCATATTCGGCAGTGACGGCTTCCGGAAGGGTGGCAGTCATTTCGGTGACGATGAAACCGGGCGCGACGGCATTGACGCGCACGTTGCGGCTGGCAAATTCTTTGGCGCAGCTTTTGGTGAAGGCGATCAGACCGCCTTTGGAAGCCGCATAATTGGCCTGGCCGGCATTACCCATGATCCCGATCACGCTGGCGATGTTGATGATGGAGCCAAAACGCTGTTTCATCATCACTTTAAAAGCCTTCTGGGTGCAGATGAAACTGCCCTTGAGGTTGATGTCCAGCACGGCGCTCCATTCCTCTTCCTTCATGCGCAGGAGCAGGTTGTCCCGCGTGATGCCGGCGTTGTTGATCAGGCAATCCAGCTTGCCGTGATCCCGGATGATCTTTGCGAAGAGCTCTTCCATGGCAGCGCTGTCGGTAACGTTACCGCTGTAGCCAAAGGCGATAAAACCGCTGTCGGTAAGCTTTTTGACCGCGGTTTGCACTGCCTCGGCAGAGATATCCATGATCAAAACGGTGGCTCCGGAGGCCGCAAAACGCTCCGCTATCGCAAATCCGATCCCCCGGGCACTGCCGGTGATCAAAACTTTATAGTCATTAAATCTTGTCATAATATATATCTATCCTTTCTTGTAGCGTAACATGTCATTGCTGCGCCCCATCCGTCATTCCAGCGAAGGTTGGAACCCAGCAGGATCGGCATCCTGCTCTACGTTTTAGCAGGATCGGCATCCTGCTTTACAGAAGTTCCACTGCCGCAGCAATTTCTTCAATCTTATCCACGTTTATCAATTGGACATCTTTGTCAATGTTTCTTATCATTCCGGAGAGGACTTTTTGCGGACCGAACTCGATGAATCGCTCCACTCCGGCGTTGATCATATACTGGACGCACTCCACCCAACGCACCGGGGAAACCACCTGACGCACCATCTTTTGACGCAGCAGATCGGGATTGGTGTCCGGCAAAGCGTCGACATTGGAGACCACAGGACAATTCGCGGGCTGGAAATCAAAAGCGCGCATCTCTTCCTCCAACCACAGTCCGGCTTTCTGGATCAGAGGCGTGTGGAAGGGACCACCCACCACCAATGGCAGGGCACGCTTGGCTCCGCGCTCTTTGGCAAGCTGCATCGCGGCTTGAACTCCCGCTTCGCTGCCGGAGATCACGGTTTGGATCGGAGTGTTAAAATTGACCGCGCGCACCAGACCCGAGCTTTCGGATTCCTTGCAGATCTCGATCACGGCTGGAGCCTCCAGACCAATGATCGCTGCCATGGCAAAAGGCGCGCCCTCATTGGCTTTGATCATGAATTCCCCGCGCTTATGCACGATGTGCATGGCGTCCTTGGGGGTCAGAACTCCGGCAGCTACCAAAGCGGTAAATTCACCCAGGGAATGACCAGCCACAAAGTCGGGGTGGACATCGGTTCGGGACAGCAGAGCCTGCAGAGCGCAGACGCTGTGAAAGAGAATCGCGGGCTGAGTATAGCGGGTTTCCTTGAGGGCATCCTCAGGACCTTCAGCCATGATCTGAGCCAGATTGGTGCCATGATCCGAATCGAACCGCGCCAAAAGCTGAGCACAGACCGGATCGGAGGCAAGGTAATCGCTTGCCATTCCGATGTATTGGGCTCCCTGACCGGGGAAGACAAAAGCTGTTTTCATTTAAACCTCAATGTACGGGCGCTCGCCGTAGCGCTGAGCTCGTTGGCAGGCACGTGACTCTGACATAGGCGGTACGGCGACCGCCTGTACATGTTCTCCGTGTCTCTGTGTTAAAAAAAGTGATGAGTGATGAGTGATGAGTAATGTGTACTCCGCTCCTCTCTCTGCTTTTCCCTGTCGTCCTCTGCTTTTCTCTCTCATCCTCTGCTTTTCTCTGTGTTAAAAAAAATCTAATATCTGGCGAGGACGCTGCCCCAGGCAAGGCCTGCTCCAAAGGAAGTGAGCAGGATGATATCGCCCCGCCGGATTTTTTTGGCTCTGATGGCTTCATCCATGGCCAGGGGAATCGTGGCGCTGGAGGTGTTGCCATATTTTTCGATATTCACGATCACTTTGGACATCGGGAATTTCATCTTGTCCGCCAGACCCTCGATGATGCGCAAGTTTGCCTGATGCGGGATCACCCAGTCCACGTCCGTGGTGCTGAGGTGATTGCGGCGCAGGACCTCTTCGCTGGAGGCATACATGCTCTTGATAGCGTTCTTATATATCTTGTTGCCTTCCATATAGACCGTGTGCAGATGCTTATCCACGGATTCGTGAGAGGCGGGCATGCGGGAGCCTCCGGCTGCCTGATAGAGCAGATCGCCCTGGCTACCGTCGGCATCGATCACCACGTCGATGATACGGGAGATATCACTGCTGGTGGCTCTGGAGATGATCGTGGCTCCGGCGCCGTCTCCAAAGAGTACGCAGGTGTTGCGATCGGTCCAGTTGGTGATCTTGGTGAGGACGTCGACGCCTACCACCAGTACGTTCTGGCGGTTTCCATTTTCCACGAATTGGCGGGCGGTTTCCACCGCGTAGACAAATCCCGCGCAGCCGGCGGAGACGTCAAAGGCAGGGAAGCCTTTGAGGCCCAGGCGTTTCTGCAAGGTGCAGGCTGTGGAAGGGAAGGGGTTGTCCCCGGTGACCGTGGCACAGATGATCAGATCGATGTCTTTATATTTGATGTCGGAGCTTTCGATGGCACGCGTGGCGGCATGGATGGCCAGATCACTGGCTGCTTCGTCATCGGCGGCATAATGCCGCTCGAACATTCCGGTGCGGGTGCGGATCCATTCATCGTTGGTCTCCACCACCTTCTCCAGATCAAAATTGTTTACTATCTTCTTTGGCGCGTGGCTGCCAAAGGCTGAGAATTTGGCATGATAATTCATCCCCTGCTCCCAAAAAACTGTTTGGCGTGATCCACGAATCCGCTTTCCGCAATGCGGGCAGCGAACCGGATCGCGTTCATCATGGCTTTGGAATTGGACCTTCCGTGCGAGATCACGCTGGTGCCGTTCAGGCCTGCCAGCAGAGCTCCGCCATATTCGGTGTGGTCCAGCTTCTTCTTCATATATGTATAGACGGGGTAGGACAGCAGCGCGCCCAATTTGGCGATCCAATCCTTATTGAATTGCTCTTTCAGGATCGAAAATATGCTGAAGCCCACTCCCTCCACGGTCTTGAGCATAACGTTGCCCACAAAACCGTCGCAGACGATCACATCCGTGACCCCGGAGAGAACGTCCTTACCCTCGATATTACCGATGAAATTCAGCTCCGGAAGCTCCGCCAGCAAACGGTGGGCTTCCTTGGTGATGCTGTTGCCCTTGGCGCTCTCCTCACCTATGTTCAGCAAGGAAACGCGGGGATTCTCCAGCTTGAAAAAATATTGGGAATAGAGCTTGCCCAATTGGGCAAACTGCACCAGATTCTCGGCGTCACAATCGACATTGGCACCCACATCCAGAATGATCTCATGGTTCAGCTGGGTGGGAAACTGGATCGCGATCGCGGGACGTAAAACACCGGGGATCCTGCCATAGACAAATAAAGAAGCAGCCATGACCGCGCCCGTGTTCCCGGCACTCACTGCTGCTTCAGATAAACCCTGATGGTGGTGCTGAACAGCTCGCACCAGAGAGCTGTCCCGCTTGGTCCGGTAAGCATGCGCGGGCTCGTCTTCCATCGTGATCCGCTGGGAGGCGTGCAGCACGCTGATGCGGCCGTGGTCATAAAAAAACTTTGCCAAATGGGGCTTGATGATCTCTTCATCCCCCACCAGGACCACTTCGTCGCAAAAGTCTTCTTTGATCGCGAGTACAGCGCCTTCAATTTCCGGCAGCGGAGCGTTGTCACTACCGAAAGCATCGACGGCTATTCGCACTTTATTCCTTGACGTCTATGATCTGTTTGCCGTCGTAGGTGCCGCAATTGGCGCAGATGTGATGTGAACGCGTGGACTGGCCACACTTTGTGCAAATGCTGAAACTGGGAAGCTTCAGAGCATCGTGTGATCTGCGTTTGTCGCGACGTGCTTTCGACGTTTTCTTTTTCGGGACTGCCATTGTTTCTCCTATATTCAAGTGCAACTTAGGACATGCCGGTGAATGTTGTTCATCAGGTCAAATCCCAAAGCAGACTTGTTTATGATATAAATTTCATTATGATAGATCAAGGACTTTCAGGCTGCCATTTTTGTCAATTCTTTTGTTCCGGACTCAGGAGTCCGGTTCGTGATCGAGGCTTTCCAGCATGCTAATTGTTTCCAGGGTGTCCGGATTGTCCTCACCCAGTTTTAGCTTACGGATCTCAAGAGCGCGTGTGAGGCAAGCCCTGGCTTGCTCCTTATCGTTCAGCTTTACATGCAAACAGCCCAGATCATGGAGAGTGTCAGCCGCGTCTCGGTGATCGGGACCAAGCTCATTTTCACGTATTTCCCTGGCTTTTTCAAAGAGAGGTTTGGCTTTTTGATACAAACCCTGTTTGAAATAGAGCCGGGCCAGGTCATTGATGGATTCTGCCACTTCGGAATGATCGCAGCCCAGAACTGCCTCACGCACTTGTCTGGAATCGATCAGGAGCTTTTCAGCCTGATCGAGTTTTCCGGTTTCAAGATGCAGCAGCGCCATGTCGTGCCAGGTTTCTGCCAGGTCCAGATCATTTGAGCGCGCGGTTTTACTGCGGATGGCCAAAGCTTCGGCAAAGAGTTCTGTGGATTCGCCATACTGATCCTGTTCGAGATTTACTTCTGCAAGTTTATTGAGCGATTCTGCGACGTCCGGATGGTCTGAGCCCAGGTATTTTTTGCGGATGAGCAGGGCTTTTTTAATATATTCTTCCGCCTTGCTAAAGTCATTCTTTTCAAGATACATGGTTCCAAACTCATGTAAGGTATCAGCATAATCCGGATGGCTTTCGCCCTGTGCCTCTGTTCTGATTTCCATGGCTTCCTGAAAGAGGGGTTCGGATTCAGCATAGAGGCCCCGATCTCTGAATAAACCAGCAAGCTCCTCCAGAGATTCTGCATAATCTGCCTTGTTCAGTTTTCTACGAATGACCAGTGCACGTTTGAGGTAGTGTGTTGCCAGATCAAAATCCTCTCTGGATTTGTATAACGCTGCCAGGTCGTTCATGGTTTCTGCCAGGTGGGGATGATCGTAGTCCAGCTTATCTTCTCTGATCTTCAGCGCTTGCAGCAAGTAGGTCTCAGCCACTTTATCGTCATTTAATTCGAGATATAGGCTTGCCAGTGAATTCATGCTTTCGGCAACATCAAGTCCGGACGCGTCGTGAGATTTGCGAATTTCGAGGGCTTTCAGAAAAAGTTTTTCAGCTTCCCTGTATTGATTCATTTTAATATAGAGATTTGCCAGATCGTTCATGGAATCAGCGGCATCAAGGCTTTGCTCCCCAAAATTCTGCTTTCGTATCTGCAGAGCTTTGAGATAGTAGTTTTCTGCCTCTGGGTATTTGCCAAGATTGTGGCAGGTTTCCGCATAGCCATTATAGATCTCAGCCAGTTGTGAGCTTTGGCTGCCCAGAACTTTTTCTTCGATCTCCCGGGCTTGCAGGAAGATAGATGAAGCTTCTTCATCCTCACCCAATTCCCGCAGCGAATTTCCCAGTCCGTTCAGGGTTTCCGCGATATCCGGATTACCAGGATCCAGAATCTCCTGTCTGATAGCCAAAGCCTTGCGGTAATTGGTTTGCGCCAGCTCGAATTCACCTTTATCAAAGTAAAGATCTGCCAAACCCTGCATTGATTCTGCGATATCCGGGTGGTTCTTTCCCAAGATTATTTCACGGATGGCGAAAGAGCGCTTGAAATACAGTTCCGCGGTGTCAAAATCATCACGTTCACGAAACAAATTGCCCAAGCTGTGGCAGGTCTCGGCAACTAACCTGTGATTGGGTCCAAAAGTTAGCTCTCTGATCTCGAGCGCTTTCACCAGCAGCGGTTCCGCTTCAGAATAGCGATCCCTGTCGATCAGATAATCTGCCATGTCATTCATAGTCTCGGAAAGATCTATGTGTTTTTCACCCAAAGTCTGTTTGCGCATTTCGAGGGCTTTGGCAAAAAGGTCCTCCGCCTCGGTGTTTCTTTCCATCTTGGCATATAGCCGCGCCAGATCGTTTAACGAATCAGCCATTTCAGGACTGATCTCAAGATCGCTTCTTTTCCAAAAATCAATTGCCGTTTCAAACATTTGCTCGGATTTTTCATAGATGCCTTGAGTGTAATACAGGTTCCCAAGGTCATGCATGGTTTTCCCGATCAATTTATCTCTGCTTTCCAAATGCACCTTGCGGAGGTTTAACGCTTGATTCAGGAGCGACACGGCTTTGGGGTAGTTGCTGGATTCTTCCATTATTCTGGATTGCAGGGCAAGGCTGGTGGCTTTGTCGCAAAGCGTTTGTTTTTGATTATTTTGGATGAGAGCAAGCGCATGATCAAGTTTATTTTTCGCTTCCTGCAGATACTGGGGGTTGCTGAGGCAAATGAGCTGTTCAGCCCAGTTGTTGATAGTGGGAACAGTCTCAGTGCGGGTAGTATTTGAGGTATTGGCTTTAGCCTGGCTATCTTTTGCTTCCAGAGCTTTCTGATAGCATCTGGCAGCAGCGAGATAATTATAGATTCCCCTGTAATAATCTCCTGCTTTGCAATACATTTCCGCCGCCACATCAAAGAGCTGGGCGTTTTGATAATGCTCCGCGATCTCTTCGGCGTGTTTATCCAGATTGAGCCTAAAAACTCTCTCCATGGCACGGGCAGCCGCAAAATGCAGGTTGTAGCGCATAGTATCCAGCATTGTGCCATAGGCAACTTCCTTGAACATAACATGGGAGAATTTGTATTGCAACTCATCAAAATCATCCGAGAGCGCGCTCAGCTCCTGGTCGATGTATCTGTCCCAGATCCGATTCGAGCGACCTTGCTCCAATTCAGATTCCAGCTTGGTGTTGAGCATTTTGGACAGAACTTCCACATAAAACTGATTTCCCAGCACAGCCGCGTTGTAGAGACATTGCTGAACTCGATCCGTCAGGCTGCCTATGCGCATTTTAACCACGGAATCTATCTTGAGGTTATGGTCATAACCCTCGGTACTCTCAAGCTTCCCGGAGCGGGTCATATTTTTGTTTTCGATCATGCTCAGAGTCAGCTGCTCCACAAAGAGAGGAATTCCCTGAGCTTTGGAATCGATAAATTCAATGGTCTCCCGGGGAATTTCCTTATCCGTCCGCAGCAGACTCTTGATCAGGAATCCGGTTTCCATAGTGTCCAATTTTTCCAGATCAAGGTGCACGCTTTCATGACATTTCAAATTGAGATCGAACCTCTCGTCGGCCAGATAACGGCAGGAAGTGATGAAAATGATGGGATTGGTGATGGATGCCGAGAGCTCCTGCAAATATAACCTGCTGAGTGGATCCAGCCACTGGGAATCTTCGATCGCGATCAGGATCGGTTTCAGCTTCGCCAGAAAATTCAGGCAGTATATTATTGCAGCTTTGAGTTGTTTGGGTTTTTCAGCCTCAGAGAATTTTTTCCAATTCGAATCCGGCCAATCATAGCCCCAAAGAGAGCCAATGATCGGCTCGATCCGAAGCATTTCCTTGTCACCCATCGCTTTGGAAAGCCAGAGCCCGTGAAACATTGCCTGACTTTCATTGATATCTATCCAGGGATTGAAATTGGTCAATTGATTCATGATCTGTTTGATGCCATCCAGATCTTTGCTGTTATTCTCTTCACAGTCGATGTTGTAGCGAGTGCAGGAGTTTTTGTCGAGCTGACCCAACACCACTTCGATCAAGCGGGATTTCCCCATTCCGGAATCGCCGTGCACATAGATGATTCTATTGGTTCTTTCTGTGATGGATTGGACGAGAGTCTCCTTCAGGCGATCCTGTTCTTCTCTGCGTCCGACAAATTCTCTGCGGGAATACATATCCCGATGCGCTACAGCTCTGCTGAGAGAATGGTATTTGACGGTTTTGTTCTGCTTTTCCATGCCCTTGAGGGGTACGGATCCAAGATCCGTGAAGTGGAATTGGGTATCCTCAAGTTCCCTGAGGTATTCATCCACAATGATCTCTCCAGGTTTGGCAATGGTCATGAATCTGGCAGCAAGATTCATGGGGTGTCCAAAGGCTGTGTATTCCTTTGCCAGGCCGCTCCCGGTGAAACAAGCCAGCACATAGCCAATGGACAGACCAATCCTGGCTTTGGGCAGATATTTGATCAATTTGAGCGAGAATTTGCAGAGGTCGCCATAGATCTCACCGTCTTTTTTGGGGATGCCAAAAAGAACGATCGCCAAAAAACCCTTGTCTGATTTCTCCAGTTTATTGACCAGTCCCTTGTATTTGTGGGCTTGACGATCAATTTCGCGGATGGCGGAGGGCAGATCAGGCTCAGCTATGCCGTTCAGAGAAATAAAGCAATATCCGGCAGGTTGGTATTCTTCTGTAGGCTTACAATTGTTAAAGTGTGAATCACAGAATTTTGCCCGGGTTGAGGCTTTGAAACTGTATTCAATATGTCTGCCGCTGGCTCGGGCGGCGTCTAAAGCTTGTCTTTTAGGCTCGTATCCCTCCCCTGCATTCAGGAATCCATCCAGACCGATCTGCTCGGCTGCTTTTTTGGAAAACGCCACCGGCAAACGCATATTCTGCATCTGAATAGAATCTTCAAATGCTTCTCCTGCAAATATGTATTCATTCTGGTGTTCGTTTTCGAAGATGATCCATTGCACAGAGCCGTAGGTGACATTTAGCCGGATCCTGAGAGGAAGGTCTTCCACCTGAGTTACTTCCGTGAAGTGCCTGAGGATGATCCTGATCGCGGTCAGAACCTCTTCCGGCTTGGCTGAGGGGATGATCACGGAACAAGCATCACCCGAAAACCCTGCCACGAAACCTCCGAAGCGACTCAGTGTTTCAATCGGGATGTGGAAGGCCGCGTCCAGATAGCTGCTAAGAGTTTCAACTCCGCCTTTGGGTCTGGTGAACAAAACCGCGCATGACTCGGTAAAATCAACGATATCAAATTGTACTACGAATGCTGTGATCTCGCCTGATAAAGCTTTTTGCTCATATTGATGTAAAATAAACGACGGAATATAACGTATCATAAATCATCTCCCGAGTCATTTTTTACGAGTTTGGATGAGCCTATATATTTGTCAATGCAAAAGATTGTTGCGATGCGTGGGTCAGGATCACACACGTCTGGCGTGTTGGATTACACCCGTCTGGTGTGAGTTAATAAAAAAAGAGTCCGGAGAGCCTTCGAAGCTCTCCGGACTCACGCAGACAAGAAAGTCTGCGATCCGGGTAAGGGGCAGACAAGAAAGTCTGCGATCCGGGTTTATGCAGACAAGGATGTCCAACGATCCTAAAGCAGGCCTTCCCGTTTGAGCAGGGCGTCCGGATCCGGTTTGCGACCGCGGAAAGCCACAAAGAGCTGCATGGGATGGAAGGAATTCCCTCTGGCCAGGATATTGCGGCGGAAAGAATTACCCAGCTCCTGATTAAAGATGCCGCCCTCTTCAAAGGCGCTCCAGGCATCGGCTTCCAGGGCTTCCGCCCATTTGTAGCTGTAATATCCCGCGGAATAACCTCCCGCAAAGATATGGGCAAATGAGGTGGAGATCAGGGTTCCGGATACTTTTGGCATCAAGCGGAAGGGCTCGATAGCGTTGTTTTCAAATTCTGTCACATCCTTGATCCTGGAGGGATTCAGGCTGTGCCACCTGAGATCCAGATTGGCATAGCGCAACTGGTTAATATTTGCCATTCCGGCCTGGAAATTCTTGGCAGCGATCACTTTGTCCAGAAGCTTTGCGGGCAGGGGCTTCCCTGTCTTGTAATGCTTGGCAAAGAGCTTTAGCGCTTCTTTCTCCAGCAGCCAGTTTTCCATGATCTGAGAGGGCAGCTCCACAAAGTCCCACAGCACTCTGGCTCCTGACACGCCTTTGTAATGGCAATCCGAAAGCAGGGCATGCAGCGCGTGGCCGAATTCATGGAAGATTGTCCGGGCTTCATCCAGCCTCAGCAGCGAAGGTTCCTTATCTGTGGAGGGTGTGAGCGAGCCCACGATCATCACGTGGGGACGGCGCATCCCGTCCGAATAGAGACCCTGACCCTGGAAGGTGGTCATCCAGGCTCCGCCACGCTTGGTCTCACGGGGGAAGAGATCGATGTAGAGCAAGCCCATATAGTTCTTGCCATCATAGACTTCCCAGGTTTGGACGTCTTTGTGATAGACCGGAACGTCATGCACCTGTTTGAGCTGGATGCCATAGAGTTTGTTGGCAACGGTGAAGAGACCCTCGATCACGTTTTCCAGCTTGAACCAGGGACGCAGCTCTTCGGGATCGTAGGCATAGCGCTGTTCTTTGAGTTTATTGCTGTAGTAAGCGCTGTCCCAGGGCATGATCCGGGCGAGTCCATCCGTCTCTTTGGCAAAGGCTTTGATCTCGGCAAGTTCTTTTTTGGCAGCAGGATATGCCACTTGATAGATCTTATCCAGGAAGTTGGTCACAGCCTTGGCGCTGCCTGCCATTCTTTCCCTGAGCACATAGTCGGCATGGGTCTTGAAGCCCAGCAGACGGGCGCGTTTGTAGCGCAGATCCAGAATCTGTTTGATCAGTTCCTGGTTGTCAAACTTGTCTTTATAAGCTCGGGCGGCATAAGCGCGCTGGATCTTTTTGCGGATGTCCCGGTTTTTGGCATAGGTGAGCACCGGAATCAGGCTGGAGGGCTGGAGGTTAAAGAGCCAGCCGCCATCCTTGCCCTTCTTTTTTGCAGCAAATTCAGCCGCGGCCAGGGCAGAGGCCGGAATTCCTTCCACGTCTTTCTTGTCGGTGAGATGCAGCTCGAAGCTGTTGGTGGCGTTCAGGATATTATCCGAGAATTTGGGGCTGAGTTTGGAAAGCTCCATATCGATCTCGGTCAGTTTGGCTTTTTCAGCCTCGGGGAGCAGAGCACCGTTGCGGATGAAGCTGGTGTAGGTGCGTTCGATAATGCGGTAGCGTTCAGCTTTTTTGAGGTATTCCCGGTCAGAGAGATCGGAAGGCAGCTTGGGTTCGGGTTTGCCTGCCACTTCTTTGTCGTAGATGGCTTTGACGCGGGCAAAGATCTTGGGATCGGTGCTGATCTTGGAGCCGAATTCTGCCAGCATCGGAGAAATCTTCTGCGCCAGAGCCTTAAACTCGTTGTCACTTTCAGCCGAAAGCAGGTTAAAATAGACTCCGGCGATGTAATCGACCTGTTCTTCAGCCTCGTCCATGGCCAGAATGGTGTTCTCAAACGTGGCTTTAGCACGGCTGTTTTTGATGGCATCGATGGCAGCGGAGGCGTCTTTGAGGGCAGCTTCAAAAGCCGGGAGGAAGTGTTCGGTCTTGATCTTGTCAAAGGGCACTGCTTTGAGGCGGTGTTTGTTTTCTTTCACAAGCAGGGGATTGATGGATTTAGCCATAGTTTTATCCTTAGTTTAGTATTTCTTTGGAGATATGATAATCGTGGGTGAGCCTTCAGTCAATGAATTTATCCTCCATTGTACCGGCGCTCGCCGTGGCGCCCTCCCCGTCATTTCGCTTGAGCCCGGAATTCTTTGTCAATAGTGCTTTGCGGCGATAGCGCAGGGCTATTCTGAGGTTGTCCGTCACCACCCAGAGGAAGACCAGATCGGCAGCGAGCAGCAGCACGACAGCGATCTCCGGCTGAGTTCCTGCCAGCCAGAAAATCAGAGGACTGAGGATGGCAAGCACTGCCGCCTCCGTGATAATGATCCCATTGGGGATTCCCAGCTTCAGGAATATAAACCTGGCGACAGGGTTCGCCTCACGCTCAAAGTGATCAGGACGCAGCACCAGCCAAGTGGAAATTCCGTCCATGACATTCAAGACGGCGTATATCCCAAACAGGACATAGAGGGTGTGAGCTGATTGAAAGATCGCCAAATCGTTACTCCCGGATGCAATAGTTATGCTTATGCTGGTTTAAACGGCAAATCTGTCAAGTAAATTCATCAGCCTGGAGGCTTATAACACGCATACCCCCAAAATTTTTCAGTGCTAGCCTGCAAAGCTTCGTCGTAAGCGTGTTGCAGATGTTTAAGCTGTTGAAAATGTTCGACTAATCTAATACTGGGAAATATGTGGA
>JAKLEY010000042.1 GCA_022711455.1 Candidatus Cloacimonadota bacterium | reverse complement strand
GCATTGACAGCCCATATCCACTCTCCATTTGTTGTTAGCTTTGCAACATACAGTGCTCCTCTATCAGAGGAATTTGTTAGTGAAATTGTATCAAATAGAATAGTTCCAGAGAAGGAACCAGTAATTACTAAATTATCCTCTGAGTCAATTGCAATGCTCGTAGAATAGGAGGTTTCGATTTTTTTTGCCCAAAGCCACTGTCCACTGGGGCTTAGTTTGGCAACAAATGCATTATAATAGCTGGAACCAGAAAAAGTCAAGGTATATGCGCCAAACACAATCTGAGCACTACGAAATGTCCCGGTAACATACGAGTTCCCCACAGCATCAACAACAATGTCGCTACCAGAATCATCATCTGAGACACCAATTGGATTGGTGCCCCATATCCAACTCTGAGATTGAGCATAGATGGTGAAACTGAGCAAAACGAGCAATAGCGCAAACAATATCTTTTTCATTTTGCCAACTCCTCGGATGATAAGTTTGTTATGTGCTTAGTGAAACTATTTAGATAGCATCTGCTTATACTACTATAATAGTGTTGCCGATAAACACAAGCCACAAGTCCTTTCAAATAATACATTCTATCCTCCTCCGGATAGTGAATTTCTTTAATTCATGGTTTTTGAACAAGCACAGTCTCGTCAAGAACTATTTTACTCTTTCTTCGTAGGAGTTCTATGACATTGGGTCTCGGAATCTGTTTCTGTTGTCGGAATGGCATCCTGCTCTACACCATCTTGCATGCATCTTGGACGCCCCTTGCATGCTTCTTGGACAACTATGCAGAATGGATGCTGGATGGGTGGAGGATGCTTCCAATAATGTCATTAGAGATTTGCAGGATTCTGTATTGTCCATATAGTCGATTGTCAGCGTTGTGCTTGGGCTGAAGTCGTGGGTGCGTCAGAGTTTAGTCTGCGATTATGAGTATTCTGTCAGTAGGTAGTCTGGGTTGCTCTTGTGACTTGTATTTAGTGCACCCACAACTCCAGCGATACCATTTCTGCCACAACTCCAGCGGTATCAATGCTGCACCCCCGCTGCTTAATTCTTAATTCTTAATTTTTAATTAGCCCAGCGACATCAAGTCTCACTCCCGCATAGACTAAACCCCTGACCCTCTCTCTGAGCCCCCCATAAATTCTATCCGGGATTTTCCCCTCAGTTCGGGTGAAGGGGAAAAGTCCCTTCAGAAGAATTTATGGAGACCAAATATGTCACTCGAAAAAGAAGTCACAGCTTATCTGAAGCAACAGGACTATCTGGGAGCGAAGCTCTTGCTGGAGCTGAAGCGCTATCCCAACCATTATATTCATGCCTGCAAGCTGCTGCATCTGGTCAATCCACCTGATCTAAGCTATTTTGAAGAGTTGGCGCAGCAGGAGTCTGCTACTAATGAATCATCTGAACCCTCAGGAAGGCCCAATCCTGAGCTGATCAATTCTAAAGCAATGGACGCCACCAGCCTGGCAGACAGCTTTATCCTCAATCCCATCCCGATCGAAGCCATTGACCAGCAAACCTGGAGAGAAGTGAGCAAGCGCATCGGAGATTTGCAGGAATTTATCAGATCACAACTGGAAGACAAGCGTTTGGCGGAGTGGGAGAAGGAACTGCGTTTTATCAAGGACTATCTCTCTCAAAGCACACGTCCCGGAGGCAAAGCCAAAAACCTCAATACCGAGGAACGCAAGAGCTACCAACAAGTGGGGCATGCCATCAAGCGCTTGTTGAATACTATATCTGATCCTGCCTGGATAGGCTATATCAAATCCCATTTGCGAACAGGGATCTACTATTGCTGGGTGGAAACAGAAATGCCCGGGGGAGAATAGGACTCCCCCGGGGCACTAAGGTTCAGGTTACATTGGTTACAGACTTTTCTATTATATCTCTTATTATTAGTTTGAATCTATATAATGGTTTTCTTTGTAACCTTTGTAACTTTCTTGGCTGAAGCGTTTGTCTTAGAACGCTTTGCGTTCGTGTTTGCTGCTTTCGCCAGAGGTTTGGCAATAGCTGCTTCTGGGGGGAAGAATAGCTTGACCCGAGTAGTTTTACCATTGATCTTCTTTGGCTTCTCACAATCTTCTATGGTCCAGCCATATATTGCTGCGAAGCTTAGCAGTTTAGTGTTTAATGCTTTGGTGTTCCAAATCTTGTCTGACGTGGCATATGCGCTGGTATTGTATTCTTCCAAGAGATCAGCTGCTACTACTTGAAAGGCTTTATTTTGATCCAGCTGTTTACCAAGCTTTTCCACGAGAAAAGAGTTTAGATTTTCACCCACTTCTGCTCTGTATTGCTTTTTAACAAGATTCTCAGCCACGTTGCAGCGTGGCATCGGCCTGGTGTTATAACCTTGTCTAAAGTAGGATTGCAGAGCGTATATAAAGACAAAGTCAGACTTATTCCAATCCTCAGCCTTCCAATCGGGACCAAATAGAGTGCGGCCAAAATCATCGATGGGTTTATGCTTTTCGTTGTAATATCTGGTAAGCGGTATTAGGAAGATCCGTCTGCGAGCTGATTCTGTGGTTGGCAGCTTGAGCGAATTCGCTGACAGCATAAACTTGGGCTTACGATTCACCGGGATCTCTTCTGTATCTTTGTATTTACGCTTCAGCTGAACTCCTTCGGTAACCATGCTGAACGATCTGTTCAGGATAGCGCCAAAATTATCGGTTTCATCGATTGAGACTACTTTTGTCTCATTTGGTATGATAGCGTCAAAAGCGAATTGATCATCGGGTCTGAAGTTTTTACCGTCAATCGTAGCAAATGCAGGCCTCACGCTACGGATACCCTGACCGATGATACCCTTTCCGGTACCACCTGCATTAAATTCACCCTCGGAAGTTTGCTCCGACCAAATTACCATGGCTGGATCAGTTTCGTTGAAATGTGTATGTACGGTTCTGGCCATACCCATCAGATTAGTCTGGAACAAGTTTTCATCCACTTTTTTATCCCTTCTGGTGCTGGAAACATTACGCAAGAGTTTGTAGAAGTCCGAATCCTGAAGGTAAGTCAGTTCTTCCCCGTCCTTAACGATGTCCAGATCAATTTTGCGGGGAATAATGTCCTTGAGCTTGACCACAAATTGTAGCCTGGCGTAGTCGATAAGTTTCCGATCTTTGGCAGTGACTTTCAACACTCCGTTCTGAAAGGGAAGATAGCAGGCATCTTGCGTGTCCCAGATGATTTCCTTCTCTTGTTTGGGGAGAAAACAGAATGTAGTCGGAGTGAGAAATGCCTTGCTGCCTCTGTTAAAGGCATCTTTATCTTCTTTTGATTCCAGTTCAAACAGATAGATCCAGGTGTGGGCTATAGCTTGCTTATCAACATGATACTCGATATTACGATGGACGAAGCTTAGGGACTTATTGGTGTAGCGGAAGCCAAGTTGTCCCATTATCTTCATAATGCTGGCTTCATTTCTGTCGTTTCGCAAGAGAGTTGCATAACGTGATTTACGGTCAGGGCTGAGGTTCAATATCTCTGGCTCAAATTTGGTGTAGAACTTTTCTTCTGCAGGCAGCTCAATCACTTGAGTCTCATGTTGCTGAGGCTGAGCAGGTTGAACCTGATACGAGGGCTCGGGATCGTCTTGACTGTTTGTTATTGCATTAGTCTTCAATTATGTCTCCTTACAAAGAGGTTATTGCTGCCGGTACAGCTTGAGTGGGTCTCTGCTTGCGCAGTGAGCCTACGTTTGGTTTTGAAGTTAACTTGCATTCAGTTCGGAATGGCATCCGAACCTACTTGGGCTGCTACCACTACGAGGTATAGCAACATAAGTTTTTGACTTTTATACTTCATGGATTGGGCTGTCCGCAATCCTCCGAGCGAACCTTTGCATCATGCATAATATAATCCATTTTCTGGATTTGTCAAGTAGAATATTGCCAATTTTTCAGTTGTTTTTGTATCTACCTGTCTTTCAATCATTTATAGAGGCATATATATTTTGCCTTAAACTATTCTCATGATAGATATTTGCAGCCATCTGCAGAAAGGGTATTTTGCATAATAATCGCTTGTTTTACTGAGAGCAGCAGAGGGAAGATCATAGCGCTTGGGCAAAGACATGTTCCCCCTATAGTCTCTTATATGCAAATGGCAATATCAAAGCAGGATAAAGGGGGGATGACTGCGCCACAGGCAGTTATAGGGAGCTTATCTTATGGTTATTGGGGGAATTGTATATTAGGGAGTGAGGGGGGATTCTTCTACATAGTCCAGAGAGTCCACCAGCCCACGAGATCGCGCTCAAAACTGGCATGAATTCTATTTTATACTCAGCCCACAACCATCGTTCCAGCGAATGCTGATTCGTAAATCCCTTAACCAACACTGGGGCTAAGGCACAAAACTACTGTAATGAAATTTATTAATCATGGTGAAATTCTGACAACGCGGATACCGGTGCCGTTAAAGAAATATGTCGGAGTGTTGTAATATCTATATGATAAGTTACAAATACTTATGGATTCTTGATAGTAACCCCCGCGATGGACTCTGTAGTCACCGTTTGGTGCACCCTGAGGATTTGTTTGCGGTTCACTAGAATATTCAGAATATATATCCCAAGTCCATTCTAGGACATTTCCAGTCATATCATAGATACCTAACTCGTTGGGATTTAAGGTGCCGACAATGTGCGTAACACCTCCTGAATTTACGTTATACCAGCCGACGGTATTAATGTCAGAACTACCACTGTATGCGTAATCATGGGTCTGATTGCCTCCACGGGCTGCAAACATCCATTCCATCTCTGTGGGAAGTCTGTAACCATTGGCTGTCCAATTGCAGCTTACATATGTATGATTGGTGTTGCTGGTATTCCAGCCTACTGGCCAGGTATCAGGATTGGTGCCATAGGTGCTGTAACTGTAGCAAGGGGTCAGCCCTTCCTGCAAACTACGGCGATTACAATACTCGAGTGCTTTGAACCAAGTGATTCGTTCAACAGGTTTATTACTGATACCAGTAAAATAGGAAGGGTTAACTCCCATCACTGCCTGATAGCCTGCTTGGGTGATCTCAAATTTGTCTATATAGAAACTTGAAACAGTAACACCAGAAGTTCCGTTGTTGAAAGTACCACCTTCAATAAGAACGAAATTTTCAAGAGACCGACAGAGACGAAAGCCCATATAGTCGCCCGTGCCCGTAGCAGGGCCAGCGTATCGAAACAACACAGTGCAGTTATCGGCACTGCTGCCCCTGCAGCCACCGCGTCCCATACGGTAAGATCCGCTAATTGCTCCCGTAGGATTATATTGTGAATATATTGGGTAGCTGCCATGTATGTCCCAAACCCATTCAGTGACATTACCACTCATGTCATAGGTACCTAGCTCATTGGCGGCTTTGGTGCCAACAATGTGAGTGGAGTAGCCGGAGTTGTCGTTATACCAACCCACAGCATTGAGGTCATTGCTGCCACTGTAGGTATAGTTATTCGTCTGGTTGCCTCCCCGGGCAGCAAACATCCATTCCATCTCCGTCGGGAGCCGATAGCCATTGGCAGACCAATTGCAGCTTACATTAGTGTGGTTGGCTTCGGTCGTGCTCCACCACGAAGGCCAAGTATTAGGATTGGTGCCATAGGTAAGATAACTGTAGCAAGGGGTCAAGCCCTCCTGCATGCTGCGTCGATTACTGTATTCAATGGCATTGAACCAGCTTACAGAATAAACAGGATAGGTGCCACCTACACCATTACCTGAGGCAGGGTTGCTACCCATAACTGCTTGGTATTCTGCCTGAGTTAGCTCGTATTGATCAATGTAGAAGCTGCTGAGTGTGATAGCGGACACACCGTTATTGAAAGTTCCACCCTCAACTAAGATGAATCTCTCCGGAATAGGAGTTATTCCATCATCCGCACTAACCCGATAAAGGTAACTCCCACCCAAACTGAAGCTCTCTGCTCCTGCATCCCAGACGATGTGTTTCCCTGTTCCCGAGCTTATATTTGCTCCAAAATCGCCTGTTACAAACCCAGAAGTTGGTAGCACAGTATATAATACACCATTATCTGAGCTGAGTTCGAAGCTGATCTCACAGAGGTCATTATTGGCATCGAAGAGATCGTAGTAGATATCCACCAGCTTGGAGCCATCAGTCCGTTGGTTGACCACAACGTTGTAAACAAGAGGCTCTGCGATCGGGGTCGGTGATTTCTCCACAGTAAGATGATCCCAATGCGCATATTTTGTGATCCCGTCGAAGCTGGAGGAGAGACGCAGCCTGAGGTAGGGGCTTCCGGGAGGGAGCGCCACCGAGACAGAGGTCCAGGCATTTGTGTTGTTATTCACGGTCACCCAGTTGTCCCAGGTGCTGCCGTTGTCATATTTGAGGCTGTAGCGACAGAAGTCGCTGACTGGATCAAGGTTTTTGGTGTAATACCAGAAAGTGAGGGTATAGCTGAAGCCCAGGGGCAGGCTGAGCGCCGGGAAAGTGAGGCTGTAATCCTGATTGTCCAGATCCCAGCCGGCCCAATAGACTGTTCCCTCCTGCGCGGAAGCTCCACCCATGGCTTCGGAGGTGGGTCCCCAATAGATCAGGCGGTTGGGAGCGGGATTGGAGCTGTAGACCCAGGTATCCGTGGCAAGGCCTTCAAAGCTTTGCTGAGCAATGGTTTCGGCACAGAGGCTGTAGCTGAGGATAACGAAAGTGAGTAGCAGAATAAATTTTCTCATTTGGCAGTTCCTCTGGATTCAGTATTCAGGGCTGTTCTTAGCTCGGACAGGCTCAGTTTGCGCTCGGGATCTGCTTTCGCGCTTGCCAGGAGCTCTGCCATTCTGCCATCATAGTCTTTATATGCCAGCACACGGTAAAACATCTGATCCCGAAAGCGCGCCACCCGCTGGTGGGTATAGCTGAGGAGGCTGGTCTCGGTCAAAAAGTAATAGAACTGCTCATCTGCATAGGGGGTTTCGTTATAGAGCACTATATAGCCATCGGGGGTGATGGGAGTGTCATAGATGGTTTGGGTGACTGCGTTCCAGGTGAGGACGGCATCCACATTGTTGGAAGTGTCCACCGTCAGTCCCGATGGCGTCTGAGGCGGAACGTAGCTGATGGAAAAGGGAGAAGCATTGGTGATCTGGCTGAAATTGCCAAAGCTGTCTGAAACCTTGATTTTCACTTTGGCAGTGGCAGTCTGGACAGCCGGGATCAGCCAGGGCTCAGTTCCATCGTTAAGAGTCTGTTCAGCCAGAGGAAAGTATTCTATGCCGTTATTGAGGCTGTACCAGAGATAAACGCTATTGGGAGAGAGATTGGTGTCTGTGGCAGTCCAGGTGATATCATGGTTGTCTCCGATATACCAGGTTTCGCCTCCAGTGGGGCTGAGGATGGATAAAGCAGGATCGACAGTGTCGTTCAAGACAGGTGCGGAAGTGCCATAGCCTGTGAGAGCCGGCAGTCCGGATACAAAAATCAACAATATGCTGATCAGCATAGCAGTCTTCATGATTCCTCCATAATTTTAGTTCATTTGGGGAGTATCTTAGCCTTTTTGCATTGGATTAGGGGGTGGAATTGTTGTCAAGGAAAAGAAGTGACGAGTGACGAGAGGGGTGCAGGGGTGAAGGTTTGCAGGGGTGCAGTGTAGCGCACCATTCTGATGGTGCAGCATTGTTATCGCAGGAGTTGTGGGTGCCGTATCCTATGTCATAGTCGCGCTGAAGACTCTCTAAGGTTTGGTAACCTCGCTAATGCTATATAGTCTTGAAGGGCACCCACGACTTCTGCCCCCGCACCACAATGTTTATTTACCAAGTGTAGAGCAGGATGCCAATCCTGCTGAATAGAGAGCGTAAAACTTCAGCAGCATCGGCATGCTGCTCTACGGGTAGGTTTCGATGCCAATCCGAACTAAACGATTTGTGGATTGCAGGGCTTTGTCCCTGCACGTGGCTGGGTTTTTCAGATCAGGGTCACTGCCTCCTCCGGAGGCACGCAGACTGGAAAGTCTGCGATCCTGAACGCGCGCTCTTGATTGTTTCGTTTGTTAGCTGGGGCTGGGGCAGAAGTCGTGACAACCGTTCGAGACTAGAGCGCGCTTCCAAGTGTGCTGAACCATAGGTAGTCTTAATTGTTATCATGAATCTATTTATGGTTGTCACAACTCCTGCGATATGACTACACCCCTTCACCCCTGCAAACCTGCACCCCTTCTCTGACCCACGGCGCTTCAGGCGAGCGCCGCTACACTAAACCCCTGACCCCCTAAACCCCTGAACCCCTCTCATCACTCATTACCCAAAAAGAGATTGACATAAAAACAGCCCCAAAATAGCTTGAGACAAAAGAAATCTTAGCTGGAGTATAGATATGAACGACCAGTTGCAAGAACTACTGACCAGGGTTTATGACGAAGGTGTGGCCAAGGCGAAAGCTGAAGCAGCCCTCATTTTGGAAGCCGCGAATACCGAAGCAGCCGCTATCAAAAGCAAAGCCAGCAGCGAAGCTGAAAGCATCGTTTCTGCTGCCACCAAAAAAGCTCAGGACATCGCTTCCAACAGCTCTTCTGACCTCAAGACGGCTGCCGCGCACAGCCTCTCTTCGCTCAAGACCAAAATCACCGAGCTCATTCTGGACAAAGCTTTTGCAGGTGATATCAAAGCCGTCAGCAGCGACCCCGAATTCATCCGCAAGACTCTCGAAACCGTTCTGGAAGGCTGGAAAAAGGATCACAGCGACGCTGCCGTCACGCTCTCCCCCGAGCTGAGTGCCAAGCTGGATGAGAACTTCCTCGGTCGCCTCAAAGCCATTATGGACGGTAAGCTGAATATCGACTACAATCCCGTGATGAAGAACGGTTTCACGATCTCCCCGCAGGATGGCGCCTACAAACTCAGCTTCACGGATGAGGACTTCAGCAACCTGTTCAAGAGCTTCCTGCGTCCGCGCACCGCTGCCCTGCTCTTTGGCTGAGCCATGCAATACTACTATTTCATCACCGGTTTACCCAATCTGGGGCTGGATGATAACAAGCTGAGCTACGATCCCGCGCAGTTCCTGGAGGACGCCGCCAATCATCTGACCAAGAAAGACTTGGGGCTGTTGAAACTCCTCCACATCCCCTTGGAGATCAGTCATCTGCTCAAATGCTTCTATCCTGAAGCTCGCCTTCCCGAGACCGATTCCCTCCATCCCGCAGGCTTTTACGAGGACTTTCTGGCTTTTCTGAAGCAAAAGCTGGAAAACCCAGATACCACGCTCCCCGCTCGCTTCAAAGAGCTTCCTGACTTCATGGAAGAGCTTGTCCTGGAACTACTAAAGAAGGAAGACCTGCCCTCTCATGCCAAGGCTGATCACAGCTTCCTGAACGCTTTCTACACAAGCGCTTGTTCCCATTCCAATGAGTTCATCGCCAAGTGGTTCAGCCTGGACCGTGACCTGCGCAATATTCTGATCGCGCTGAATGGCAGAGCCCATCAAATGCCGTTCCAGGACTACCTCATAGGTGATAACGAGCTTGCAAACGGCCTTGCCAAGAGCCAGGCGGCAGATTTCGGACTCGGTAAGGAACATTCCATCTACGAAGCAGTCTGGCGCATCTTTGATCAGAATAATCTGCTCTATCGCGAGCGGGGCTACGACGTCTACCGCTGGAAATGGATCGAGAACCAGAACTTCTTCCAGTATTTTACCATCGACCGCATCCTCGGTTACTATTGCAAACTGAGGATCCTGGCGCGCTGGACCTCTTTGGACACAGACGCTGGCAAGAGCGTCTTTTATGAAGCGTTGAACACCCTGCAGAACAGCTTCAGTTTCCCTGAAGAATTTAAAAAGTAAGTAAAATAGAAGGTATTTATGACCAAAGGTATCGTTAAAGGAATCATCGCCAACCTGGTGCTGGTGGAAGTCGACGGCCCCGTCTCCCAGAATGAGATCTGCTATATCGATCTCAAGGGAGTGAAGCTGATGGCAGAAGTCATCAAGATTCTGGGCAAGATCGCCTATTCCCAGGTCTTTGAAAGCACCCGCGGCCTCAAACCGGGAGACAAGGTTGAATTCACGGAGCACATGCTGGAAGTGAAGCTGGGCCCCGGAATGCTCTCCAAAAACTATGACGGCTTGCAGAACGACCTCAATAAAATGAGCGGAGTCTATCTCACACGTGGCGAATATACTGACCCCTTGGATGAAGAATCCAGCTGGGATTTCAAGCCCCTGGCCAAAGTGGGAGATAAGGTCACAGGTGGAGACTGGCTGGGTGAAGTTCCCGAAAGCTGGATCGCGCATAAGATCATGTTGCCCTTCACGATGACGGGGCAATATGTCATCAAATCCATCACCCCCGCAGGACATCATAAGATCTCGGATGAGATCGCGATCGTGACCGACGAAGACGGCAAAGACCACGTGATCACCATGGTGCAGCGCTGGCCCGTCAAAATCCCCATCCGCGCTTATGTGGACAAACCTCGCCCCTATCGGCTGATGGAAACAGGCGTGCGCACTATCGACACGCTTAACCCCATCGTGGAAGGAGGAACGGGCTTTATCCCCGGTCCTTTCGGTTGTGGCAAGACCGTGCTGCAGCATTCCATCTCCAAGAACGCGGATGCTGATCTGATCATCGTTGCAGCCTGCGGAGAGCGTGCCAATGAAGTGGTGGAACTCTTCGTGGAATTCCCCGAGCTGGATGACCCCCGCACGGGACGCAAGCTGATGGAACGCACGATCATTATCTGTAACACTTCAAACATGCCCGTGGCGGCGCGTGAAGCTTCAGTTTACACAGCTATGACCATAGCTGAATATTATCGCAGCATGGGCCTTAAAGTGCTCCTGCTGGCAGATTCGACCTCGCGCTGGGCTCAGGCGCTACGTGAGATGTCCAACCGCATGGAAGAGCTTCCGGGACCTGATGCCTTCCCCATGGACCTGCCTGCCATCGTTTCAAACTTCTATTCCAGAGCAGGCTACGTCAATCTCTCCAATGGCGCCACAGGCTCGATCACCTTTATCGGAACAGTTTCCCCTGCCGGTGGCAACCTCAAGGAACCAGTCACGGAATCCACCAAAAAGGCAGCCAGATGTTTCTACGCGCTGTCTCAGGACCGTGCCGATTCCAAACGCTATCCCGCCGTGGACCCCATAGATTCCTACTCCAAATATCTGGAATATGATGAGGTTCAGGAATATCTCAATAAACACATCTCCCCCACCTGGGTGGACGAAGTGACCCATACCAAAGATATCCTCTTGCGTGGCAAGGAATCCTATGACCAGATCAATATTCTGGGTGACGACGGTGTTCCGCTGGCTTATCATGAAAAGTTCCGCAAGAGCGAGCTGATCGATCGTATCATCCTGCAACAGGATGGCTTTGACAGAATTGACCAGTCCACCCCCATGAACCGTCAGCGCTATATGCTGGAGTTCATTCTGGATATCTGCGATACCGACTTTGTGTTCGAGAGCTTCGAGGAGGTCCAACCCTACTTCGTGCACCTGGAAAACCTCTGCAAACAAATGAACTACGCTGAATTCGAGGGATCTGACTTTAACAGATTCAAGGCCGAAGTTGCCCAGATCGTTGCTGAAAGGAGAGCCAAATGACTGCCTTCCAAAAGATTTACACCAAGCTGAATCAGATCACCAAAGCCACCTGCTCCGTGAATGCCACAGGGGTCGGAAATGAAGAACTGGCAACCGTGGACGGGCGTTTGGCTCAGGTCGTGAAGATCATCGGAGACACAGTTACCCTCCAGATCTTTGCGGGAACCGAAGGCATCGGCACTGATGCTGAGGTTGTCTTCTTTGGTAAACCGCCCTCACTCAAAGTGGGTGAAGACCTGGCTGGCAGGTTCTTTAACGCCTATGGTGAACCCATCGACGGCGGTCCTGAATTGGAAGGTGAGGAAGTCGAGATCGGCGGACCCTCCGTCAATCCCGTACGCCGCAAACAGCCTTCTGAAC
This sequence comes from Candidatus Cloacimonadota bacterium, assembly GCA_022711455.1. GTDB lineage: Bacteria > Cloacimonadota > Cloacimonadia > Cloacimonadales > Cloacimonadaceae > PHBP01. Next base: position 1,546 of record JAKLEY010000042.1, on the reverse strand, counting down.
TGATCGCAACGGGTATTGCAGGTATCGACCTGAATAATACTCTGGTGACGGGGCAGAAGATTCCCTTCTTTGCCGATCCAGACCAGCCCTACAATCAAGTGATGGCAATGGTTGCCCTGCGCGCCAATGCCGATAAGATCATTCTGGGTGGCATGGGTCTCTCCAACGATGACTATCTCTATTATAAGAACGCCTTTGAGAACGCGGGTGTGATCGATAGGATCATCTCCTTTGTGAACACTACCGAGAACCCGCCTGTGGAACGCCTCTTGGTGCCCAACATGGCTCTCACTGCGGCTGAATACTTTGCTGACATCAAACATGAGAAAGTGCTGGTGCTGCTTACGGATATGACCCTCTATTGCGACGCGCTTTCGATCGTGTCCAACCGCATGGATCAGATCCCTTCCAAAGACAGCATGCCGGGCTCGCTATATTCTGATCTGGCAAAGCTTTATGAGAAAGCGGTGCAGTTCCCCGAGGGTGGCTCGATAACCATCGTGGCAGTGACCACTTTGAGCGGAGGAGACATCACGCACGCCATTCCAGACAACACGGGTTATATCACTGAAGGCCAGCTCTATTTGCGTCGGGACACCGACATTGCCAAGGTAATCGTGGATCCTTTCCGCAGTCTCAGTCGGCTCAAACAGCTTGTGATCGGCAAAAAGACCAGAGCTGATCATCCGCAGGTAATGAACGCTGCCATCCGTCTCTACGCGGACGCCGCCAACGCCAGGACCAAGCTGGAGAATGGCTTTGACCTCTCTGATTACGACGTGCGCGTGCTGGATTTTGCCAAGAAGTATTCCTTCGAGATCCTGGCCATCGACGTTAATATCGATATCGACAAGATGCTGGACAGCACCTGGGCTCTGTTCCGGGAGTTCTTCAGCCCCGCTGAGATCGGCATCAAAGAAGAATTTATGAAGCTGCACTGGAAGGCGTAATGAGCCTCAAATTTCAATATAACAAGACTGCCCTGCAAGACCTGAACAAACAGCTCAAGGTGCGGGTGCGGGCTTTGCCGACGCTCAAGAACAAAGAGAGCGCGCTGCGGCTGGAAGTCAAACGTGCCCGGGATGCAGTCCACACCTTAGATGGTAAGATCCAGGAGCGTATGCGTGAGCTCAGCGAATTCATGAAGCTCTTTTGCGAGTTCGATGCCTCTTTGGTGAAGGTCAGGAAGGTGGAGATCATCACCCGCAAGATCGCGGGCGTAAAGACACCTATTCCCGGCAGGATAGATTACGAGATTGCGGAATACAACCTTTTCCGAGCTCCCTCCTGGTATCTGGAAGGAGTGCAGCTACTCAAGGAAGTCTCGGGGCTGCAGATCGAACAGCAGTTCTACAGCCGCAAGATGCAGATTCTGGAACGGGTACGCAAGAAAACCACGCAAAAGGTCAACCTCTACGAAAAGGTGCAGATCCCCGCGTTCGAGGACGGCATCCTGAAGATCAAACGCTTTCTGGAAGATGAGGAGAACCTCTCCAAGGCAGGCCAGAAGATCCTCAAGAACCGCATGGCCAACGAGGTGCAAGCA
>JAKLEY010000041.1 GCA_022711455.1 Candidatus Cloacimonadota bacterium | reverse complement strand
CAGGAGCTTTTATGATCGGCTCTCCGCTCACAGTTAAGGCCAGAGCTTACAAACCGGGATTGTTTCCAAGCTCGATCAATATATCTGAGATCTGGACCGATCCACCCAGCTTAGTAGGTTCGGGAACAGTTTCTGATCCCTTCCGGATATTCAACCGGGAACAATTTTGTGAGATCAATGCAAACCTGGACAGCCACTTCAAATTGTTCGCGAACATCGATCTCAGCTATTATCAGGACCATACCTTAGCGGTTCTATTGCCCTTTGGTAAATACAGCGGCCCCAATGCGTCTGACAACCGTCCCTTCACCGGTTCTCTGGATGGTAACGGGCACGTAATATATGGAGGGCAGATCACCGGCACGGACCAGGATGCAAAAGGACTCTTTGCCTATTGCAACGGAGCGGAGATCACCGATCTGCAGGTATGTTTGGATTCTGTGCAAGGAAACAGCCACACCGGATATCTGGCAGGCGTAATGCTTGATAGTGAAGTGAGTCGATGTCTGGCTTCCGGGGATGTGATATCCGGAAATGGGAACGCCGGACTCCTGATCGGCCAGGCAGAAAACTGCATTATTGACCAGTGTTTCAGCATCGGTTCTGTAACCGGTGCCAACTGCAACGGAGGTTTGATAGGAAAGCAGATTGAGGGTACGGTGTCTGATTCATACAGTCTCGCTGCTGTGACAGAAGCCCACATAAGTGGTGGACTGATTGGATCGCTGAATGGTTCAGGACTTGTAGAGCGCTGCTATTCAGCCGGTTTGGTGTCCGGAGAGGGCACGTGGATCGGGGGACTTGTCGGCAACGGTAATCCGGAAATGGTGACTGACAGCTTTTGGGATATGCAAAGCTCCGGGCAGACCCAATCTGCAGGAGGCACTGCATGTAATACTCTACAGATGTACACTGAAGGCACTTATGTCAACTGGGATTTACAGCATATCTGGTTTCCACCAGTTTCCTCATACAATCTTGGCTATCCCAGATTGAGACATAACCAAATCACTGTATCTGTTGAAGAACAGGTCCCCAGTGTACAGCTGCTCAGCTTTTGGCCAAATCCCTTCCGTAGTGATCTCCACATCAGGCTGGATCTAAGCCGTCCCTCAAGAGCCGAATTATCTGTCTTCAATGTTCGCGGGCAAATAGTCAAACAACTGCTCTCCGGTCCTATGGATTCAGGAAACCATGAGCTGGTTTGGGATGGAAAAGATGAACGGGGGATTCGGGCTGCGTCCGGGATCTATTTTATCAGAATAAAAACCAATGGAATCGAACAGGTGCACAAGTGCCTGCTGCTAAAATAGAAAAGAAAGTTGCTAATTAGAAAATGGAGCGGGCAACGGGACTCGAACCCGCGACCCTCAGCTTGGGAAGCTAATGCTCTACCAACTGAGCTATGCCCGCTCACATCTGAGATCAAATCTGGCTAAGAGGCTCAGATTGTCAAGCCGTAAATTGTTTTAAGTTTTATTTTGCCTCCGGAGGACAGCATAGCACCCGGCTTTTACGCTCTGAAAATACCGCGTTTTCCAGCAGCCAGCCTGGGAGCAGATGAGCTCCGTCTCCAAAGTGGTCCATAAAATGCGCGTCTGAGGCAATGGTGAAGAGGCTTCCCCCCAGGCTGCGATAGAGCTCGATCTGCTCCGGCTCCGGGATCAGGCGCTGATAGGTCTTGCGGATGCAGGAGAAATTCAGCTCGAGGGCAATTTCCCGCTCGATCATCACCTCGAAAATATCTTTGATGATGGCTCCGGCAAAGCTCTCATCCGGTCTTGCGGAATAGAAGCGTTTGTAGACTCCCAGATGGGCCAGAACATCGATATCACATTGTTCCACCAGCGCCAGATTACTGAGGTAATATTCCTGAACCGCAGCATTATCCATCTTTCTGTGGATGGGAATGGCAACATTGGTGTGGTCGCCCAGGAAGTGCACCGAACCCAGAATGATCTCAAAATCGTATTGGTCGACCAATCTTTTTGCAAAATCCCGGTGGCAATGATAATCCCCGATCTCTATTCCCAAAAGTAGTTCCAGAGGAGGATTGGTGGCTTTCAATTCGTTGATCCGTCTGGTATAACGAGTGAGCGAGGGCAAGCCCCAGGCACCCAGTTCTTGTGGAAGCAAATCCAAATGCTCTGTAATGGCAATCAGCTGGTATTCTTCCCTGATCGCCTGAGCCAGAAGCTCGGTGGCTATGATCCGGGAATCGTAGCTGTCTTCGGTATGAAGGTGAAAATCTGCTTTGATCATAATGAGGCAAGGATTGCGGCACCCAGGGCACCGGTGATCTCAGGATCGGAAGGAACCTGCACCTCTGACTGAAGCACATAATGCAGGCAGTTCGCGATATCAGCGGAGAGTGCTACTCCCCCGGTAAAGACGAGGGGTGATACAAGGCTTAGAGAGGACATCTGTGAGGCTATCCTGCGGGCAATGGACATATTTACCGCACGTGCGATATTGGCAGGGAGGATGTCTTGAGCCATAAATCCGATGATCTCGGACTCGGCAAAGACCACGCAAGTGCTGTTCAGCTTGAGTTCTTGATCTGCCTGACCGGCAAGCAGTGAAAGCTGATCCAGATCGATGCCCAAACGCAGGGCTGTCATTTCCAGAAACCTCCCGGTTCCGGCGGCGCATTTATCGTTCATCACGAAATCCAGGATCTTGCCCTGTTCATCCAGACTGATCAGTTTGGAATCCTGCCCCCCTATGTCAATGATCGTTCTGGCTTCAGGAAACAAATAGCGGATTCCCGTGGCATGGCAATTGATCTCAGAGAGTGTCCGATCTGCCTCTTTGTAAAGATGGCGTCCGTAGCCTGTGACACAGGTTCGGAACTGCAATTCCTCTTCGAGCTGCAGAGCCGCAAGCCCTTTGCTGCGCAGTTCCCTGGCAGAAAGCAGGGGAGATACGGCGGTGGCGGTGAAATCAGACCATAAGATCCGTTTGGAGTCCTCCAAAAAGACGATCTTGGTATTCCGTGAACCGATGTCCAAACCAATGCTAATCATATTAGCTCACAGAAGGATATGTGAAACCTGGAATGAGGGCTGGAGCCACTGCGCGGCAACTGATGCCACAGTATCCAGATCTACGGATTTGATTCTGGCTTCACGCTCAAGATAGTGATCCGGTTGGTAACCAAGAGCCGCTAAGTTTGCGATTTGGGCAGCCATCCAGGATACGCTTTCGTGCTCGAAGCGATTCATTCCTGTCAGATACTGTTTGGTGTTTTCCAATTCCTCAGCAGTGATGCCGTGCTTACAAACATCAGCGATCAGGCTCCGCATCAGAGAGAGTGCTTCCCGGTGATCAGAGGGGTCACAAAAGGCATAAGCATACCAGAATCCCAGTTGATTGATCGAGGTGAAATCAAAGCCGGTCTGATAGGCGTAACCGCGATTTTCTCTTAACTCACGATAAAATCGCGAGCCAAGATCACCACCCAGGACTTGAGATAAAAGGTGGAAAGCTGTGTTTTCGATAATGTCATCCGCTTTGACACCATATGAGCCCAAATGGATTATGGCTTGCCCACTCTGTCTGTTTTCGAGTTTGTGCAGTCTTTCCGCGCTTTTAAACACAGCCCTGGCCGGAGCAACTGACTTTGATGAAAGCACTAAAGACCCAAAGCAGTGCTCTGTCAGATCCAAGATCTGATTGGGATCGTAATCGCCCACCACACAGAGCGCATAACGTCCGGGGTCACACAGCAACTGATGCCAGCGGAGCAGATCGTCCGCCCGGGTTTTCCGGATGTCTTTGATGAGGCCAGTGGCCGGGCCGAGATTCGATTGTTTACCGGTGAGCAATGAAAACCAGCGGTTGAAGCCATGGCTGACCGGATAATCTCGTTCCCGGCGAATGCTGTCTATGGACATTTCTTTCAGCATGTGTAAATGACGTGTGTCAAAGCGTGGCCGGCTGATGATCTCCGCAAGCAGTTCCAATGCCGGAACCAGACTGCTCTTGAAACACTTGCCCCTGAATGTGGTGGCATCCAGATGATGGATAACACGGATGTTGAAGCCATGATAGCGCGAAAAGCGCATGATCTCATTGTGGTCTCTGCGTTCAGTTCCATAAAGCATTGCGGCACTGGTGAAAAAATTATGACCGCGCTCAGTTTCCGATTCCATCAGTTGTGAAACATCGGTGCTGAGGGCAAAACCTGTCACCGGCCGGCCGGGCTCGGGCTTAAAGATCAGTCTTAAACCGTTTGACAGAGTGAACTGGTGGCAGGCTGTGTTTGAAGGTTCTACAGGTTTCGCTGCTGAAAGCCTCACCGTGCTGTCCATGTCTCGAAAAATAGATTCCGGGCTTTGCGTTATAACCGGTTTCCGGGTGGGAATCGGGAGAGGATTCAATTGTTCCAGTGCGGGAGATTTACGCCGGCTCTGATAATAACAGCAGATCTGACCGGGATCCCAGAACTTTAGTATCTCTGAAGCCACACGATCCCGGGTGAGTACTTCCAGGAGCCGGGGATAAGCGTAGAGTTTGTTATAATCGCCCAGCATCTCTTCTGAGGCCAGAGAACCGGCCAGGTTTTCCATGGATTCAAAATCAAAAGCCCAGCTGTGAATGATGTCCCGTTTGATCAGCTCAAAGTCGTCCGCGCTGATCAGCATGTTTACCGCCTTGTAATACTCTTCTCTGACTGATTGGCTGATTCTCTCCCTGGAAGCGTTTGAAACGGGATTGAGCATGATCACGGAAATTCCGCTGAGGTTGCTGGATAGAGAGGATACCCGCACCGAGCTGCAAAGTTTCTCGGTTTCAACCAGGCGTTTGTGTAACAAAGATGACTTTCCGATGGCAAAATAGCGCATGGCGATCAGGAAAGATTCACTGAAGGGATGAAGTTCGGAGAGCTCCGGCAGTACCAAGGCAATATATTCCGAATCGCTGTGTTTGACGCGGTGAAAGGTCCCGCTGCGCTTATCTATAGGTTCTAAAAACCTGCTGAAATCTTCAGGTGCCCAATCCCCGGGGGATTGCCAGGATCCAAAATGCTTGTGGAGCAGGGTTTTGAAGAGATCCTCATCAAATTGACCGCAAGCAACTATAAAAGCATTGCGGGGATGATAATGCTGTTTATAAAATGTCCGTAGCTTATCTGCTGAAGCAGCCCGCACTGATCCGGGCGTTCCCAAAACTGCCCTGCGCAAGGGATTGAGGCTGAAATACTGCTGCTGAATATAGTCTGAAAAGTCGGTCTCAGGTTCATTGGCATATTGCTTGATCTCTTCGATGATGATGTCTTTTTCAGCACGGACATCATGCTCTCTGATCAGAGGATAGCGTGTGAGCTCTGCCAGGAGGGCCAGACCCTGTTCCAATTGTTCTGAAGGTAAATTCAGGTAGTAGCAGGTGCTGTCAAAATCTGTGTAGGCATTGATCGAGGCACCAAGAGCCGGAACCAGATCTGAAAGATCGTTGTCAGGAAAGCTATTCGTGGCCTTGAAGCTGAGATGCTCCAAAAAGTGCGCATATCCCCCCGAATCATCATTCTCATACACGCTTCCAACTCTTATATGAATTTGGAGGCAGACTATGGGATTGTTTCCGCCTGAATAGAAAATGCTCTTCAAACCATTGGGCAAAGTGATGCTCCGGGCAGTTGGAATCGAGCTCATAGAGGTCTGTTGAGTCAGCATGGTCGCTTACTATCCCCCGGATTGCAGGACTTCGTTCCTGCTGTGGTTTATAAATGATGTCCCCTTCAGCATTTTCGCTTACGGCTGACCATGGCGTAGGCATTGTGATTGTGGATAGATTCGAAATTGTCACTCTCAATATGAAAAGCGGTGATCCGGGTATCAGCAGATAGCTTCTCAGTGATCTCGCGCACGATATCTTCCACAAATTTGGGATTGTTGTAGGCTTTTTCGGTCACAAACTTTTCATCCACCCGTTTCAAAAGGGGGTAGATCGGGCAGCTGGAGGCGTTTTCTGCCAGTTCGATCAGTTCTTCCAACCAGACAAACTCATGGTATGAAACCTGAATGGAGATCTCAGATCTCTGATTATGCGCGCCGGCCTGACTGATCTCCTTGGAACAGGGACAGAGAGTGGTAACCGGGACTCTTACCCCTATCATGAGCTCAAAGGAATCCTTGAATCCTGCCTGAAAATGGCATTGGTAGTTGAGCAATGAGCTGATTTTGGAGACCGGGGCTTTCTTGGCCACGAAATAGGGGAAAGTGATGTCCACATAGGCAGCATCAGCTTTGAGTTTATCTTTGAGTTCGGCCAGAAATTTATCCAACTGAGAGATCAGATTCTCTTCGTGATAGCGGTTCAAAACCTCCAAAAAACGGGACATATGAGTGCCACGCTTCTGATGCGAGAGTTCCACGTAGATGTTCAATTCAGCGATAGTATGCTGAATCCCGTGTTCCCGGTCATCCACAATGATCGGATATTGAATGCCTTTGACCCCCACCTTATCAATAGTGATCTTGCGGCTATCCGCGCCGGACTGAATATCTGGAATGGTCATATTCTCTCGTTCAGACCCAGGTTCTTCATACCGAGGGTTTTCAGGGATACCGGACTACCGTTCTGATCGTAGTAGATCACAGCATTGCACGCGGGTAAGCTCTTGATCTTATCCAGACCTAGATTGGGGTCCATCACAAACAAGGCTGTCGACAAACCATCCGCCCAGGCGGCGCTGGAGTGAGTGACAGTGACCGAGTAATTGTTTGGCATCGGATAACCGGTTTTGGCATCCAGAATATGGTGATAGCGAACACCATCGAGCTCAAAGAATTGCTGATAGTCTCCCGAAGTTCCGATGGACATATTTGTTACCCGGAAGGAAGCAATGGAATCATCGGTCTTGCGGGGATGCTGAATATATACCACCTGAGGAACTTTGGAGCCAAAAAACGTCATGCTGCTGCGGCAATTGATGTAGCCCTTCTCCAGATGGTGCGAAAGCATGTAATCACGGGCGCGATCCAGAATATAGCCTTTGGCAATGGCTCCAAACGTCAGCTGCATGCCTTTAGGAAGGTAGATCCTGTTTTTATCATAGCGTACGCGCTCAAAACCTACTTTTTTCATTTCCTCTTTGATAAGCAGGCTGTCCGGGACGGTCGGGCTCTCAGAAGAAAATCCCCAGAGATCAAAAACAGGCTTGATCGTGATGTCAAAGCTTCCATTGGTCATGGTGTAAAGGCTGTCCGCGATCCGGAGGATCGCATAGGCATCCGGATCCATAGGGAAAGAGGGACCGGAGCTGGAATTTAATCTGCTGATCCAGCTGTTGGCATCATATTCATCCAGTTTGGATTCAAGCTTTTCAATGTAGACAAAGACCGAATCTATCTGGCGATTGATCCCTTTGCTGTGTGAAGTGGCCGAAATCTCCACGATCGTATCCAACAGATACTTGCTTTTGGTTTCGGTGAAGGTTCGGTTTATATATTTGTAGCCGGCAAAAGCCATTACCAGGATCAGGATAATGAGTGAGATGATCTCTTTACGATTCATGATCTACCTTCTGTATTCCAGGAGTTCAAAATCAACCAAACGCCTTGTGTAATCGCGAATCGCAAACCAGCTGAAAGGAATCGTGACCACCAAACCGATCAGGAACAGAGCAAAAGCCACGGCATTTAGAACAAGCAGGATAAGCCCCATCAACCAAATGTTCCAGCGCAGATCATGAAAATGACGATAGGATAAGCGCAGGGCGGAAAGGGGGGAGAGCTCTTTGATCTCCATCAGAACCAGCGCTGGCAAGGCAATTGCCACCCAGTAATTCATGAGCACGATCCAGACCAGCCTCAGGATGGGATCGCTGCCAAATTTGGGCAGTCCTATGCAGACGATATAGATCAAGGCATAGTAAAGAGCAGAGATCAGGCTGAACATGAAATAGCGTGGATATGCAGACATCGATTTCTTCCAGGCCGAAAGCTCGACCGTGTGGGAATTTGTGGTAGATGCAGCGTTTATCCCTACTAAGACAAAGGGCAGGAAAACGCTGTAGGCCAGTGCTTTTACCAGCAGAGAAAGAACAGTTTGCAGCCCGGTCGTTGCCGGTAGATCGATGTAGCTGTTGAAGAGGACAATAAGCGCGGCGATGGGAATCAGCCCCAACAGCACCGATAATCCTGCCGCAGGCACAGACCTGGATTTGGGTCCGGAAAATTGAGACCAGGTTTGTTTCAAACTTGAGCATGCTGATAACTCTGTTTGAGGCAGACTTGTCTGGCGTCCGCAATTCACGCACCAGATATCGTGTTCAGCTAATTTGGCATTGCAATGTTTACAGCGCATTAATTCTCCTTGTCGTGTAGCATGAGTCTACTTTTATCAGTGCTCGATTTTGTCAAATCATTAACACTTGGACCATCCGCAGGACGGACATTTCAGGCAACCTTCAACGTGCTCAATGGTGGACGAGCAATCCGGGCAGAGAGCTACGCCTGCTTTGGCAGTTGTTCTATGCTCAACGGTTTCGTTTTCATAGGTGAAGTCCAAAGACTTTAGGTGATTCCCTACGTAACTTTGCAGGAACTGCTCCAGAGCTTGACCCACGGCATCTCCACAGGAAGTGATCATTTTACCTTTGTTCCACATGGGAGATTGGCATCTGATCCCTTTGAGCTGGCGGACAATTGATTCCACTTTGATGTTTGAGCGCATCGCCAGAGATGAAAGACGGGCAATGGCCTCCAATTGCGCGGAAGCACAACCGCCGACCTTACCCATCTGGACAAAGACCTCACAAGCGCCTAATTCGTCAGAATTTACGGTTACATACATATGGCCGCAGCCGGTCTCCAGCCTTTGGGTGACTCCGTGAGTTACTTCCGGACGGTTTCTGGGGGCGACTTTGGTTTCCTCGGGATTCCCGGTTTGTGAAGAAGAACCTGTTGACAGCACCTGGTTTTCGCGGCTTCCGTCACGGTAGACGGTCATCCCTTTACATCCGAGCTGATAGGCCAGCTCGTAGGCGGTACGGATGTCCTCCACTGTGGCGTCGTGCGGGAAATTGATCGTTTTGCTCACCGCGTTATCAGTATAGGCTTGGAAAGCTGCCTGCATTCTGATATGCCATTCGGGACTGATGTCGTGGGCTGTCTGGAAAACTTGTTTCAGCCTCTCTGGTACGGAGTCCAGATGCGCGATGCTGCCGCTTTGCGCCACCTCTTCCAGCAGCTCGGGACTGAGTAAACCTTCAGCTTCCAAGGCCTGTTCAAACCATTTGTTGACATACAGCAGCTTTTCACCATCCATTACATTCTTTATATAAACCAACGAAAACTGAGGTTCTATCCCGCTGGAAGTGTCTGCGATCATACTGATCGTTCCGGTGGGTGCGATAGTCGTAAGAGTGGCATTACGCATGCCCTGGATCTGAATTTTGCGGATCAGATCCGGCCAATCCTGAGCCCTGTTTTCACGCTCGAGCTTTGCGTTCGCATAGATACTGCCAGCAAAATTGGGAAAGCTCCCCTTTTCAAGAGCCAGTTCCATTGATCTGTTCTTCGTCTCAAAATCGATGAATTCCATCACCTGATAAGCAAGATCAACGGCAGCATCACTGCTGTAAGGGATGTGCAACCTGTAAAGCAGATCTGCCCAGCCCATCACACCCAGCCCGATCTTACGGTTGGCTTTCACCATCTCTTCGATCTGTGGCAGAGGGAATTGGGATCGATCGATGACATCATCCAGAAAATCAACGCTTCCACGCACTACTTCACGCAACAACTCCCAATCCAAGCCATTATCTTTGACCATGACCGAAAGGTTGATCGAGCCCAGGTTACAAGCTTCGTTGGGTAAAAGTGGCTGCTCTCCGCAAGGGTTTGTGGATTCTATTCTACCGATCTGAGGAGTGGGATTTGCGGCATTGATGCGATCCAGAAATATAATGCCCGGTTCCCCGTTGCGATGTGCCATCTCAACGATCAATCCGAAGACATCTCTGGCTTTCAATCTGTCTTTAACTTCTCCTGAAGCAGGAGAAACCAGATCATACTCTTCATCAGCATAGACGGCACGCATGAATTCTTCTGTGAGCCCGACGCTGAGGTTAAAATTGGTGAGTTCGCGCGTGTTTTCCTTACAAGTGATGAAATCCATGATCTGTGGGTGATCCACATTCAGGATTGCCATATTGGCGCCGCGTCTGGTTCCGCCTTGCTTCACGGCATCCGTGGCCGCGTTGAACACTTTTAAAAATGATAAAGGACCGCTGGATACCCCATTAGTCGAGCGTACTCTGGCATTGGCTTCCCGCAGACGACTGAACGAGAATCCGGTGCCGCCACCACTTTTATGTATGAGCGCGGCATTCTTTACCGTCTCAAAAATGCTGTCCATGCTGTCTTCAAGGGGCAATACAAAGCAGGCTGAAAGCTGTTGTAAGTCGTTTCCGGCATTCATCAGAGTGGGGGAGTTTGGCAAAAAGTACCCTGAATCCAGCAGTTTGTAATAGATCTCCTGCTTACCGGGATCACCATCGGCTATATTATCGGCAACTCGTTTAATCATTTGCTGCCAGTTTTCTATTGTATTACCTGCATCATCCTTGCGGAAATATCTCTTATCGAGCACTTTAAGCGCGTTATCTGTTAATATCATTGCGGTAACCTATTTGCCTGGCAGAGCCAAAATCGCTCTGGTTTGTTCGGGAGTAGCCAGGGGACGTCCGATCTCACCGGCAATGCGTGCGATACGGGCAACCAATTGAGCATTGGAATCCGCAATGATCCCTTTGTGATAGAAAATATTGTCTTCAAAACCGACCCGGATATGGCCACCATTCACCAGCGCGGTGAGTGATGCCGGGATATGCCATCTGCCGATCCCGGCAACTGCCCAGGTCGCTGATGGGATCTGTTCTTTGAGGTGATCGATCATATACATAAGGTTTTTTGGCGAGCCGTTCATGCCTCCGGGAACTCCGAGGACAAACTGCATGTGCAGCGGACTGTGGGTGATGATCCCTTTATTGACCAGGCGTGCCACGACATCTACCATTCCCGATTCGTAGACTTCGACCTCCGGGACTACGCAGTACTCCTTGAAAGCCTCTGCCAGCCGGATTATATCCAACGGGTGGTTTACAAAGATGTCTTCTCCAAAATTCAGAGTGCCGGCATTCAGAGTTCCCATGTCTGGCTTGAGCGAAAGCGGAGCGAGCCTCTTTTCAAAGGCTTCACCGACGGCACCTCCGGTGCTGATCTGGATTACCATTTCAGGAACTGCCTTGCGAATTGCGGCGATGGACTCGCCAAAGCGATCCAGACTTTGGGTGGGGGAGCCGTCGTCGTTGCGAACGTGTAAATGAACTACTCTGGCTCCGGCGTGAAAGCAATCCAGAGCTGCCTGGGCTTGCTCTGCAGGAGTGATCGGAAGATTGGGCTGGTCCTTGCGGTTGGTTTCAGCTCCGGTGATCGCTGCGGTTATAATCAGGGGATTCATGTTTACCTCTTTAATTACTTATTTTATATAAAACTATTATCTCAATCCGTGAACCAGCTTTCAAAGAGGCGAACCCTCTTCAGGAAGCTCAGTTCGTGCTCAAGAATACGGTTTGATATCTGAGCAAATTTACCTTCGTTATCGCTCACATAAAAGCTATCCAGTCCCTGTCGTCCATCGGAATCTGAAGGCAGTAGTTGTTTCAGGTATTCCGCAATTGATTCCGCGCTGTCCACAAGTGTTACCTTCGGTCCCAGAACTTTTTGGATCACCGCCGAGAGCAGGGGGTAATGAGTGCAACCCAAAACAAGGGTATCAATATCTTTGTCACGGAAATAGTCCAGATAATGCCTCGCTATTTGCTCCGCGACGGGGTCATTCTGCCAGCCTTCCTCCACAATGGGCACAAAGAGGGGGCAAGCCTGAGAAAAGACCATGGCCTCCGGGATCAGTTTCCGGATGGCCTTGGTGTAGGCCTCGCTGCGGATGGTGCCTTCGGTTCCGATGATCCCGATCCGGTTGTTGCGTGTCTTCTGAGCCGCCATCTGAGCTCCGGGTTCGATCACACCGATGATCGGGATTCCGGTCAAATTCTTCAGGTAGTCCAGCGCGTAAGCCGAGGAAGTATTGCAAGCCACGACCAGGATCTTGATTCCTTGTTGCAGCAGAAAACGCGCGTTCTGAGTGGAATATTCGACTATGGTATTTGGCGATTTGGGTCCGTAGGGCACTCTGGCAGTATCTCCGAAATAGATCAGGTCTTCTTCGGGAAAATATGCCCGAATGGTCTTGTAAACGGTTAAGCCGCCTACTCCGGAATCAAATATTCCTATCGGTTTCTTCATCTATGCCTCTTTGGATGCTGGTGAGCTGATTTTGTGCCACTTTTTGGATGAGTGGATTTTGCGTCAACCCGTTTTCTTTCAGACTGCCTGGATTGCTTTTCAGGCCTCGGTTTGAGTGATTTTGGCTGCACAATAGCTGAAGGGAGGATGGGGTGGATGTGCGCGTCAGGTTCGTTGCTAAATTCAAGGTATATATCATCACTGACTTGCATAACCTGAACTTTTACTTTGTCCAGCAATTGGTAATAGTAAGCAGATCTTTTATTTACGAAACGCATTGCTTTATCCAGATAAATAAAACCCTGGCTGATGAATTGGCTGAATTTGAGTAAGGCGGTCACCGGGATCTCATTCAGACGGACGATCAGGCTGGAGGAATTGGTGCCGATCACTACACCGCTAAAGTGTTCGCCGACCTTATCCTGAAAGTAAGCCAGCTTGTAGATCCGCTCGATCTCACGCTCGGCCTCATCAGCCTGCAATTCCTGTTCAGAAGCGTGATCAGCATACAATTTGACCACGCTTTCCGGCATGGACAGTTTGCTGCTTTTTAGGATATATATCTTGCACAGGTGGTGGATCACAAGGTCACAGAGCCGGCGGATTGGACTTGTGAAGTGAGTATAATTCTCCAAAGCCAGACCAAAGTGCCTGATATGCTCGGTTGAATACTTAGCTTTCTTCATGCTGCGCAGGATGATGCGGTCAAAGACCCTGTGGTAATCCGCGTCAGGCAGACTATACAGAAGAGCCTGAATCGATTTATTCATATTTTCCCGCACCGTAAATCCGATCCCGTAATGCGAGAGGGTCTCCACCAGGCGCTCTATCTTCTGCCAATCGGGATCTTCATGTATGCGGTACATTGAAAAGGGAGCGAGTTGCGAAAGTTTCAAGGCGCTATACTCATTGGCTACAAGCATGAAATTCTCGATCAGTTTGTGAGAAGCCGTTTCCTCCGCCAGAGTCATCTCATGCACAAAGCCTTCTTCATCATAGATGTACTCAATTTCAGGCAAGTCAAAAAAGATGTAGCCTGCTTTCATGCGGTTGGCGGTAAGCACTTCCGAGAGCAGCAGCGACTGCTCCAGGGCTTCGATCAATTGGGGATCAGTGATTCCGGTTGTCTGCTCAAAAAATGTGTCCACCTCTTCATAGGCAAGACGGAAGTTTGAGCGGATCGCAGACTCACACATGTATTGATTAGAGATATGCCCACTGGTATCAATTTCGCTGACTATGGTCATACATAGTTTATCTTCATCCGGCCGCAGGCTGCATATCTTGTTGGAAAGCTTTTCAGGCAGCATGGGGATGACTTTTTTGGGGAAATAGAAGCTGTTTCCGCGCTTGGCTGCCTCGGTAAAGATCGGATCGCCGATCCGCACATAATGGGCAACATCAGCTATATGAACGTAAAGCCTCCAACC
>JAKLEY010000040.1 GCA_022711455.1 Candidatus Cloacimonadota bacterium | reverse complement strand
TATCTGCGCTACTACCTGGCAGTGAATGCCCCCGAGACTAAGGATAGTGACTTTAGTTTCAAGGACTTCCAGCAGAAGATCAACGGCGAATTGAACAACGTGCTGGGCAATCTGGCCAATCGCATGCTGAGCTTTGCGAATAAATATTTTGCGGGAGTTCTGGAAGCAGTGCCTCTGAGCCCTGAAGCCTTGTCTGTCCTTGCTGAAGCTGATGCTCTGGTAAAGGAAATCGAGCAGGGCTATCGCCAATACCAGGTGAAGAAAAACACCAAACTGATCATGGATATCGCCCGTTTGGGCAATAAATTCTTTGATGAACAGAAACCCTGGGCTTTGATCAAGACGGATCCCGAGGCGGTCAAACAGACCCTCTGGACCTGTCTCTGCCTGCTGCACAAGGTTTCGATCGTCCTCTCTCCGATTTTGCCGCGCGGCATGAAGCGTCTGCGCCAAATGCTCAGTCTGCCTGAAACCTTCAGCTTTGCGGATGCATATCAGAACCCCGGATCATCTGTGCAAATAGGAATCGTGGAACCCCTCTTCCGGAAGGTGGAAGATGAAGCGATCGAGGCACAGATCGCCAAGCTGGAAGCCAAGTCCAAAGCCGCTGTCCACCCTATAGAATATGAGCCGGTAAAGGATCAGATCACATATGATGATTTCAGCAAAATGGATATCCGCCTTGCCAAAATCCTGGCCGCGGAGCCTGTGCCCAAGACCGATAAACTGTTGCATCTAAAGATCGACCTGGGCTCCGAGCAACGGGAACTGGTGGCCGGGATCGCGCTCTCATATAAGGCTGAGGATATTATCGGCAAGACTGTGGTGATGCTGGTGAATCTTGAACCCCGCAAGATCCGGGGGATCATGTCTTCCGGAATGATCCTCTGCGCGCATTCGGGAGATGGCCTCTCTCTGCTTTTGCCCGATCGGGACAGCCTTCCGGGCTCCACGATCTCCTAAGCTGAGCCATGCGCGGTTTACTGTGCCTGCTTTTTTGCCTGTGCTTCAGCCTGATCTTGAACGCGGCGGAGCTGAGAGCGGGGGAACTGTGGCTGGAGATCGGGCTGAATAACGCGCCCGCCTTGGATCTCAGCCTCCCCGGAACCGCTACGTTCACCGATGCCGGAGGACTATATTCCAAAAGCTTATCGGGGCGTATCCAGCTCAGCCTGGCAGATCAGGAACACTCCGTCAGCTACCGTTTTTTCGACCGCTCCCTGCCTTGGACCGCGGGTTCAGACTCTGCCGAGATCAGAGAAAAAGCAATCTGGCAGGATGGCAGGCTGTCATTCCAAAAAGAGAGCCTGCTTTTCTACCCTCAGCTCTTCAGCAGCAGAGAAGCCGCTTTGGACTATGGAAAAAGTACCGGTCTTTCCGCCAGCCGGATCCAGGCTCAAGCCTTTAGTGGCGAGGTTTTGAAGCTTAGCACTGCCCAAGGCGAACTGATCTTTCTTGAGCTTCCGGTGCGGATCCAAAGCTCCGGCTATCTCAGCCCGGATCAGGGTAAGCTGAACTATAAGGGCGAATTTGTTATCAAAACGCTCGGCAACCGACTCCAGCTCAACCAGATCATAAGGCTGGAAAGCTATCTGGGGGGAGTGGTTCAGCACGAGATCGGCAATAATGCCCCTCCCGAAGCCCTCAAAGCGCAAACGATCGCTGCCCGCACGCATGCCGTCCGGCTCCTGCTCTACGACCGCCACAGCGCGGACGGCTTTGATCTCTGTAACAGCACCCACTGCCAGGTCTATAAAGGTGACTATCTTCAAACCCCTGCCGTGCGTGATGCCATAGACGAGACCACGGGCGAGATCATGGTTTACCTTGGAAAAGTCATAGATGCCACCTACCATAGCAGTTGCGGAGGCAAGACCGATTCCTCATCCCAGATCTGGGGCTCAGGCTATACACCCTATCTCAGCGGAGTCACCTGCGATCCCGCAGCCGATTCTTTGAATCTCTCCACCGAAGCAGATGCCATCCGCTGGATCGAGACTAAAGGCGAGACCAGGGGCATGTCTTCCTGGGAAAAAGCCAGCCAGTATTGGACCAAAACGGTGAAAAAAGCTGATCTGGCCAAGGCAGTTGATCTGCCCAAGCTGCGAAGTGTCAAGATCTTGGAGCGCGGTAAATCCGGACGCATCCTCAAACTGGAGATTTCTTCAGGTGATGCCAGCCTCATTCTGGATAGCGAGGCAAAGATCCGCAAAGCCTTTGGGGGATTACCCTCATCCTTTTTCTATATTGTGGATTCGGAAGCAGGCAAGATCCAGCCCGGAGGGGATTTGGTATTACACGGCAAGGGCAGCGGACACGGGGTCGGCATGTGTCAGGTCGGAGCCTTGCGCCTGGCAAGAGAGGGCAAGCCCTTTGATGCCATATTGGGGCAATACTATCCCGGCACCAGGATCACCATAGATTGGATAGCTTATGAAGAATAGTGATAAATACACCACAAAACCGCTGACTACACCCCTGCACCCCTGCACCCCTTCACCCCTGTCCCCAAACACCCCAGCACCCCTGCACCCCTGCACCCCTTTAAAAGATAAACTCTACCGCTACACCGCAGCCAACCGGCAATTCCGCGTCTTTGCGGTCGATAGCACCCACAGCACCCAAATTGCCAGAGACCTCCATGATCTGTCACCTCTTGCCACTCTGTTGATGGGACGGATGCTCTCCGCGGCAGCGCTGCTGAGCCTGGATCTCAAGGACAAGAATAGCGATCTGACCCTGAGAGTGGATTCCCAAAACGAGCTTAAAGGCGGCGTGGTGATCGCGGGCTCAGAGGGCAACTTGCGAGGATATCTGTTTGCCCCGCATATATTTTATGAAGACCCAGCTCAAAACCTGAATCTGGGGCCCAAGCTCCTGCCGGGCACTCTCTCGCTGATGCGTAATAATCCCAAAAAAAGCCCCTACACAGGCATGATCGAGCTCAAGAGCGGAGAAATTGCTGAAGATCTGGCCTGGTATTATCAGGTTTCAGAGCAGATCCCCAGCGCGGTGAATCTGGGTGTGCTGATCGATCCCGAAGCCAGGGTCCGAGCCTCCGGAGGCTTCATCATTCAGCAGCTTCCCTTTGCGGAAGCGGCCGTGGCGGAGCTCTTTATCGACAATCTGAATGCTTGCCCAAACCTCAGCGACCTGATGGATATGGGGCTTTCCATCCCTGAGATCCTCGCCCGTTTCATCTTTAAGGAACTCGATTTTGAGCTCACAGAGAGCCGGGATATCCGCTATCAATGCCACTGCAGCAAACAGCGTTTCGCGGACGCTCTGCGCCTGTTGGGCAAGGCAGAACTGACCGAAATGCTGGATGGCATTTCCCCGGTATGTCACTATTGCAATCGAACTTATGAATTTAGCACCGCTGATCTGCAAGCCCTGATCAGCCCCGGAGATCACACATGAAATTGATGCCCTATATCATCCTGATAGTTCTCTTCTGCCTCACGGCCTGTGCCTCTGTAAACAAGGCCTCCGGCCCTTTGAAAGACAATTTCAGCCTGGATGAACTGCGGTTTTGTCTTGATCACGAGCTTCTGCAGAAGGTTGCTCCCCACACCGCCCGGCTGAGTGAACTCCTCTACCGGGAACCTCTTCCGGAAGCGGATCTGCGCCTTATTCTGGAATATGCCCAACGCGCTAAGAATTATGACCTTGCCACTAAAGTGCACTATCAGCTGGCCACCCTCTACGGCTCTTTGGAAGACGGTCTGCAATGGGTCTCCCTCTCGGATTACACTGCCACGGACAGCCTTTCCTATGCAATGCAGCTTGGCACCCTGCGTCAGGTCTTCTCCGCTCCGGCGGATTCGATCGTATTCGAAAACTTCTATGCCGGCAATAAGGAAGCCGATTACCTCCCGCTGGTAAAGGATCTGGAGCACTATAACCCCCTGATCGAAGACCTTGCGAAGACCATTATTGACGAGATCAGCGTGGAAAGTTCGGACAGCCTCGCGATCGAGCTCTGCACCGAGTTTTATGATGCCTTTCCCAATTCTAAATGGCTGCAGACCGCCTACTACTATCATCTCTTTCACCTCAGCGCGCTCTACGAATATCCGGAATTCCTCAATCTGATCACGGATAACTATGGCAAAAGCCCTGCCCACGCTTATCTTTCCAGCGTGTATCTGCTCAGCCCCAGTCAGCGCCGTAACCTGAAACACCAATTCAGCAATTATGAAATTCTTTCATGGGCTCAAAAGATGTTCGGCCCCAATGTGATCAAAGCTGAGGCAGGAGATGAGGTTCAGGTGCTTTACGATGTCTATTCCGAAGAACATTGGGAAAACCGGGTCAAACTGCAGGAGGCTAAGCTATTCTATTACTATCTGCTTGAAGGATATGGCTATTACGGAGACGAAGACTCGCTGGTGGCTATCATTCCGGAAATGAGTGATGAACTTGATGAATTGATCCGTCGCTTTGACGAGATCAATTTTGACAATAACGATACCGGCGAACTTGCCGAGCTCTGGTTCTGGAAAGGCAAAGTGCTGGCGCTGTCCAGCGATCCCAAAATGCTGGAAGAGACTGCTCGTGCCTTTAGCCTGGCCTCTGTCTACGGAGCTCCGCGTAAAAAATACGACGTCGAAGCCTGGAAATATATCCTTGCCCTGCATAAGCTTAGCAAGGTTAAGACCGATCCCCTCACCTGGTGCCGCAAACTGCTGGATTACAACGGCATCATCTTCCGGGAAGCCAATGCCGAGCTGGGTTTCGGGGGAGAAAAATATTCCCGGATCGCGGTTGGGGACTACAACAACGACGGTAATCAGGATCTGCTTTTCAATGGACACTTTCTTTACAAGAACAATGGTGACAGCACCTTAACGCAGATCGACGCCAACCTGAAAGAGCTCAATGCCCACGGAGGCGTGTGGGCGGATTTTAACCGGGATGGCAAGCTGGATCTGGCTGCCATCACCAACGCGGAGGATCCGGGGGAACAGCTGATGAAAAACCAGGGTGACGACTGGTTTGTGGGGGTCAACGAGCGTGCCGGAGATATCGCGGATCGTTATCCCACCGAGGGAGTAGCCTGGATCGATGCCAAAAACGACGGCTATCCCGATCTCTATGTGGCAAATTATGAGAAATGGCAGGTGCAAAGTGGCTTCCCGGATTATTACTGGGAAAACGAAAAAGGCTATTTTACCGATATGTCGGACAGCCTCGGCTTCCGTCTGCCGGATTACACCCATGATCCCGGTCAGGCAGGACGTGGCGTGGCTCCCGCGGATTTTGACAATGACGGGATCCAGGAGATATACGTCACCAACTACCGTCTGAACCGCAATTTCTGCTTCAAACAAGCCGGAAAGATGTGGGTGGACGTCGCTCCGCTCTACGCCATTCAGGGCAAATATAAGGAAGGCTATTACGGACACAGCATTGGCGCGGATTGGGGGGATTATGACAACGACGGTGATCTCGATCTCTTCGTGGCAAACCTCGCGCATCCGCGTTACATCAACATTTCGGACGTCTCCATCCTCTATCGCAATGACGGACTCGGATCCCGGGTCATCGATGGTGAAACCGTTTACTACTGGCAGTTTACGGACGTCACCAAAGCAGCCGGGATCACCTTTGACGAGCTCCATTCCGATCCCCTCTGGATCGACGCGGATAACGACGGCTGGCTGGACCTCTTTATAACTTCCGTCTATGAGAATGACCGCAGCTATCTCTATAAAAACAAGGGAGATGGAACCTTCAAAGACATCACCTGGCTGGCCGGGGCAAGAGTCTATAACGGCTGGGGAACCGCCCTTGCCGATCTGAACCGGGATGGCAAGGCAGACCTGATCGTGGGGAGCGGAAACGGAGCCAGGATCCTGCTCAACGAGACCGTCACGGATAACCAGGCACTCTGGCTCAAACCGGTCTGGGAGAAAGGCAAAGTGACTCTGCTGCAAGATTATAGTGAGCACAGCAAACATCCTAACAGCCCGGCTTTTGGAACCAGAGTCCGGCTCAGACTGCAAAGACCGGATGGCTCTCAATACAGCCTCATCCGTGAGCTCTCGGGAGGCAAGGGAACCAGTTCGCAAAGCGCTCAGGAACTCCCCTTTGGCCTCGGCGATGCCGAAGTGATCGAGATCCAAAAGGTGGATTATGCGCAGCCTAAGAACTAATCTTCTCAACCCCATCAGCTCTCAAAAAACAGACCTGCTCCCGGATCACGTGATCACCTGGGATAATGGCATCATCACCTCGGTGGAGCCCTACAATCCAGCTCTTCACCGGGATTGTGAGGATCACCGGAATGCCATCTGCAGCCCCGGATTCATCGATATTCACGTCCATCTCAGTCAATTCCGCATCCGGGGAAACTATCGCCCCGCTCTCTTGCCCTGGCTGCAGGAAGTGGTCTTCCCCGAAGAAGCCAGAAGCAGCGATTTTTCCTATGCCAGACAATTGGCACAGGACTTCTTTTCCGCTCTGCTAAAGGCAGGAACCACCACCGCTGTGATCTATACCGCTCCCTTTCGCAAAGCCACAGAAATTGCCTTTGAGATTGCCCACCGCCTCGGATTCAGAGCGCTGATCGGAATGACCCTGATGGACCGCAACAGCCCCTCAGACCTGCTCCAGAGCACAGCCGGAGCCTATGAGACCAGCTTGGATCTGTTCGACACCTGGCACGGTAAAAGCCCGCTCCTGGATTACATCTTCACTCCCCGTTTCGCCCCCACCTGTTCCCCTGAATTGATGCGCCTGATCGGCGACTTTGCCTCCTCCCGCTCTGCCTGGATCCAAACTCATCTGGCAGAGAATCCGGACGAACTCCGCTGGGTGCGCGAGATCTTCGGCTTGGAGAGCTATACCGCTGTCTACGAAAAGTTTGGATTGCTTGGTCCCCACAGCATCCTGGCGCATGCCATCCATCTGAGTGATGATGAGATCAGATTGATGGCAGATTCTGACAGCCGCATTGCCCACTGTCCCGATTCCAATTTCTATCTCAAAAGCGGAGAGTTTCCGCTTTCACGCTTGAAAGCAGCCGGACTGAAAATTGCTCTGGGCTCAGACGTCGGAGCCGGCAGTAGCCTCTCCATGCCGCATCACGCTCAAATGATGAATTATCGGCAGTCCCTGGAGCCCGTCCTGCCGGAAGAAGCCTTTTACAACATGACTTTGGGTGCTGCCCGAGCCCTGGATCTGGGTTCCGTTACCGGCTCGCTGCAACCGGGAAAATCTGCCGATCTGATCCTTTTAAAGAGCCCTGATCATAGTCCGATCGATGAACACAGCCTCTCCCGTCTGGTCTTCTATGGCTCGGAATACACTGTGAGTGAGACCGTTATCGCGGGGAAGTCCGTGAAGAATTAAGGGCGCGATCCGTGGATTGAATCCAGTTATACCATACTATGATCAGCTCATGCTTGAGTACTACCGTGTCCTCAATAACGCCTGGAAGACCGAGATCAGAGATGCTACACGACTTGCCATCCAGATGCTGAGTGATATGCCAAGAGCTGAGAAGCTCAATCAGAACTCCTTAGATAAGCTTATGGACATCATTAATACCCAGTTGGGAGATAGGTCGCTGCCCTAGTCAATGAGCCAACCAAAGCGATAATAGACCGCTGTGTGCGGCTCGGACTGAGGGACACCCAAGTACAAGCCCCAACCAAGACCTCAATAGGTCTCTGGGGCATCGAAGATCAGCATCTCTCTTCCACCATCCAGAAGCAGCAGTTGTTCTGGATCGGGAACCACTTCGAAGCAGATGTGAGGCAGAACTTTGCAGATACCCTCTCCAAGGCAATTGAGCAAGGTTATACAAAGGAGATGCTTGCCGATACTCTCAAAGACCAGTTCAATGACATCGCCAACCGCTCATCACACTACTGGCAGGGCTTAGCAGAACATACCGCACTGAGAATAAGAGAGTTCGGAAGACTACAAGGCTACAAGAAAGCCAAAGCCAGATACTACAAGCTCGTGGTGATCCTCGATGATCGCACCAGTGACATCTGCCGTGCTCTGGCTGCCCAAGATAAGATGTACCCGCTAAGCGATGCCATCGAAGTGATGGATAACCTCATGGCTCTGGATACCAAGTCCAACAGCCTGGATGATGCCAGAGACTATATCAAAGCCCTTGCACCCTGGATCAAAGATGATCAGATCGAATACGACTCAGAGATGAAACCGGTAGGTGTCTCTGGAACACATACCCCTTTCCCTCCTTTTCATTGGAAGTGCAGGACGACAACTTCAATAATTTAATATGTGTTAA
Organism: Candidatus Cloacimonadota bacterium; assembly: GCA_022711455.1. Lineage (GTDB taxonomy): Bacteria > Cloacimonadota > Cloacimonadia > Cloacimonadales > Cloacimonadaceae > PHBP01. The sequence continues at coordinate 5,880 of JAKLEY010000040.1, read as the reverse complement.
TAGCGAATATCCAATGCATTCGCTACCAATTGAAGTCAGGAGAACTTTATTCGATTTACCTCATGGAAGACATCATCAAAGTTTGTTATCTTGTTATAAGGTTCTTGTGTCAGAAACAGATTAATAATCATTCTAATAAGTCTAAAACTATTTCCCAAAGTGTACTTACCTATGGTTGTTCCCACCTCACCATGAGCTACAGCAGATCTTACATTGTATATATCTTTGAACTGCTTGTAGATATCAATCCTATCATTATAGTTATCACCAAGTAAAAAAGCTAGTGATTCAGCATAATAAGACGCAAGAGCACTGGGTTTGCTGGTGGATGCTGGAGGTTTCAGAAGTGATTCAATCGCTATACAAAGATTGAACACTTGTCTTTCAACGACTTCTTCTAATATTGCATTACGGTACCATGAAAGACACTTCATGATTCTATTCTCCATCTCAGTATGATTATGCTTTTGAATCATCGATAGCAGTCTTGCTTCTTCTTTCTCCCATTCAGATATAACAGAATCACTCAACTCGTATGAAATGCATAGTTCTTTCAATATGTTTGCATTGCCATCCTTGCTAATTAGACTCTTGCTTAATGCACATAAAGCTCTATCGTGTGACTTCTTCCTACTGTAAATGGTTGGCATATGGTAATAGCTCTTCTTTTTTGAAACGTATAACATGAACAAAGACAGATTGTTGAGCAGTTTTTCTGCGATCTGATAAGCCCTTTTTACACACCTTGCTTTTACAACACAAACTATGATATTTTCGGAAGTAAGTGGTTTCAGAGCCCTATCAATTGAGCTTTGGGGGAAGGAAGTCAACTTGTTATAGAAATACTCGCTAGCCTCATTATTCTTCAAAACTACAAAGTTATAGAACTTAAAAGGTGTAGATTCTACTTGAACGCCATATATTTCGGCTAATACTTCGTACTCAGATAGTGGAACATCTTTTAGAGTCTTAATATAGTCTTCTAAATCCGCTAATTTACATTTTCTCTTTTCAATCCAAAGCTTCTCAATGAGAAATCTAATTTTGTCACTTAGCATTTTTTCTGATATCGAAAACCAAAGATCGCTATCAATACTCTCAATGTAAGCGAGAATCTCCTGGAGTTTAGCCTTGCTGTCCATGTCAAATCTAACAAAGTAATCAGAGTTAACAAAGAGCTCTAGAACTATATCATCGGTTCTTTCGCCTTGTAGTTTATTGGATGTTTCTAAAATGAAGTTAATACTACTAACTGCCATTTTGTAACTTGTACCAACTTTCTTACTCATGTACTCCTCGATTATGAACAACGAGATTCTGCTAGTTGGCAAAGAAAACTACAGCCATTAACCAAGTTGTTCTTCATGACATAAATCGTGTTACACACTGTTATTTTATCCAATTGATTGATCATCTAACACTTTACGTATAGAGCGAAAATGCTCATCATATTTGTGGCTTGCACGATTTGCATGCTTTATAACCAGCTTTCTCAGCATCTTTTTTTGATTTGAATACTACCAAGTTTGACTCTGAAATCTTCTTAGCCCATTGGCAAGATGGTTTGTGATACTTATCTGAGTTCTTAGAAGCATAATAACAACCAGCAGGCAAACTGTTCGATTTTATAGTTCCACCATTTCTGTACTCCCATGGGGGTATAGGATTATTCTGACTCCATATACTTCTCTTGTTAGCTCTGGCTTCATTTTCTAAGGATGCCAACAAACGGCTTTTGCTGTACTGCTTGTAGTGCCATGCAAGCCCGGATTGCACCAACTCTTCGTTTAAGACTTTCCCATCAGTCAGAAAAACATCAGCTACATATCTGCCATATCGATCTTTATCGATAATACGTGCTGTTATGGTCTTTCCGAAACAATGATCTGAGGTATATTGCTTAGCTCTGTTTCCGAAGTCCTGCTTCTTTTCAGGACAGTCAATGCCATTGAGCCTTATCCGGTAGGTTTGTTTATTGCTTAAGATTTCGATGGTGTCACCATCTTGTACTGAGACGACTTTTCCTGTGATACTAAGGGAAAATAGCGATGTCGTAAACAACAGCAGAATTACTATCAGCGTTATTGGGTGCATATATAACGCATTTAGTTTAATCTTCATCATTCATCCATTTATTCATTGTCGCTTTATCTTGGAATTGCTTTTTGCATTCATTACAATTATGAGTTGGACTGTCGCTCTCAATACAACAGCCACCAAGGATTATCTTCCCTTGTTCAGATTTTTCCCACATCTTGGGTCCAGGGTACCCATACAAGATGGGTGTCAGATTGCCTGAACCACAATAAGGGCATGTCAGCTTTGTCAAAACGCTTCAGGTTTCCTTTTTCATAGCAGAAGGGAAATTCAGTTGCTTTGTTAATGCTTTAGTACCTGGAATGATTTGATATCCCATACCACTTTCAACTGCCATTAGACGCGTGTACTCTTCCTTAGCTTTTACTATCTCGCTGTCAATTTTGTTATCTTGTTTGACTTCAATGATCAGGTAACTCCCATTGATATCCTTAACTAAAAAGTCAGGATAGTAATATCTCACCGTTTTGGATAGTGGATCAATGTAGCTAATCCTGAAATCTGTCTGCCCGTGGGTTAGCATTCCTGTAAAGTAGACTTTCTCTACTTTGTCGTCTTGCATTAGCCTCCAGAATAGGTCATTTTCAGGTCGTGAATCAAAGCAGTAGTGATCCAAGTGGAAAGATTTGCCCTGTTTATGTTTAGCTTGATCATCTTTGATGCTGACAGTGAGTTCTGGAAGGTTGGAAATCTCATAGAATCCTTTTGGAGGGTCGTTAACCAGTTTAATTTCCCGTTCATCGATTTCCTGACTTTCTTTTATCTCATACAAAGCCCCAAATATCCGAGGGATTACCCAGTCATATAATAGGTCGTTGTACTCATTAACTTTATCCAGAACTATACCTACTGCTGGCACTGCTTTTCTTATGATGTTTTCAATTATCAGGGGGCTCTCATTAAGATATCGAGAAATCTCGGCAATCAGCATAAGCTCTGTAAATACAATCTTATGCCGAACATCCTTGGTGACATCGATGGCCTTGCCAGCAGCCTTCCCAAGGTTTTCGATAGCGGTTCCGGTAACAGTAATCTTATACTTTGCCAGTATTTCTTCGTTTAACTTCTCAAAATCGAAGTTTACCGCCTCAGGTGAAGCTTTTGTGACTAGATTAAATCGTTTATGCACACGCCTGAGCTTAATGAAAACTGGAGGAGGGACTAGCCTGACTTCATATTTCTGAGATTTGTTGTCTTTGCCTCCGATATCTGAGATCGTTAGGCGGAAGTTGTCTTGCAACTCATCTTCAAGTATGCTCTTGTTCTCTTCTGATAGATAAACGTGAGCGGTCAATTGATTTTCAGTTAGTGATCGGAGACATCGCATAGACGCCTGCAATATGAAAATTTTGGAGTCTGGTTTGCGATGAAGAGCTACTGCACAGAGAGAACGACAGTTCCAACCTTCTTTACCTTTGTTCACTAGCAGAATTACCTGTTTGTTTGAGTTTGGTTCATCAAGGTGGCGAAACTGATATATCTCTTCATTAGTCGCACCTTCGTGATTTGTTAGGATAATTTCATCTCCAAGACCCAATTCATCGAGTACTTTCTGCACTTGCGGTTTAAGGTCAGATTCCAGAGAATCTATGGTCGTGGCAAAGAAAGCTATTTTCGGTAGCATACCTTCATATCTCTTATCACCATGGTACTTGAAGAACTCTTTTAACACCATAGAAACGAATTCTGAAGTGCTAGCGTTATCCAAACCATATACCATTGCTCGTTTCAAATACTTGTTATCTATTGCGTTTTTCAATCCATAGCTATATACAACTTCTGGGAGCAGCTGTTTTTTTACAAATGGAGTGCCAGTATAGTTATAGCATGCGACTACGTGTGTTCCTCGCCTTTCGAGAGCTTTTGTAAGCTCATTTATTGTCAACCGGAGGCTAGTTGTCGCTTTCACATCTAACAGATCTTTTTCTAACTTACTGCCAAAGGCATGGTGTGCCTCATCAACATAGATACCTATTTGATGAAGCCTAGATAGCTTTTCGAACCTTTGATTGGTCATAAGATCAGCATCGTTGCTAACGTCATAAAGGTCATCGTATGCACCTGATGATTGTCCATCATCAGATTGAGTAGGTTTATCAACCAGGTCGCTAAAGAGTATCTGAGCTGCACTTTGTTGTGTTCTACGCTGTTTGAGAATTATCTTCTGAGTGTTTGAAATAATAATGTTGAAGGAAGAATTGTCTAACACGCTCAGAGACATGCCACTTTCATCCATGAAATGGAACTTGAGATTAGCATCCAACCAGCTTGCATATTCGGGGGGTACCACTTGGCTCTTATCGAAGGTCATGATCTCTTTTAGAGACTGCAGAACTGTGAGGTCAGGCGCGAAAACTATTACATTATGGCAGAACTTGTCACTCTTAGGATATTTATTTGCTAGTAGAAACTCGTAGAAGATCATCGTTGCCATCAGGATAGTCTTGCCGACGCCCATGGTTAAAGCAAATATATAGTTGGTGTAGCCAGGAGCAAAGGCTTTCATGCTCGCATAATAGACTCCATAGTCATCAGCTCCAGTTTCATAGATTGTTAGCTGCCCATCAACGGCTTTATTCTTTTCTGCTCCTGCAAATTTATCAATTCCGTCTCTCCATTCATCAAATACGTCCTTAAGTGGCTTATTCTCAAGATACTCTTTTAGAAAGATATAGATTTCCAAAGCCTGATACTGGGGTAAGCGCAGGAAAGAAGAATCATCAGAAGGATCATTATATGCAAGAAACTTCTTAGTAAGGGGAGTATACGTGGCTAGGATCTTTTTCCGATGGCTTTCATAGAAATGCCATAGATAGTCAAAGAAAGGGAAAATCTCGTCACTAGTCTTTTTCTTAACCATCTTTATGCCTCTGTGTCCAATTCAATCGATTCAGATAGCAAGTCAGTGATCTTAATTCTGATATGGCCATGGTCATCTGGAATGGTATAACTTCCATCGACGATGCTCTTCTTATCAGGTATATCAATCATAGATGGATTCAAAACAACCCCATCATAGTGGAAATCTATCATTATTGAATCTACGAGCTCTCGCCAATCTCCAATCATTGTCTTTTCCAGGCTGAGCTTACTCAGTAGATTCATTGGATAGAAGCTTTTGACTATCAGCTTTCCATTATCGACTTCAACTTGGGCTTCTGAATCACGTCTAAATTGGAGATCATTTCCTTTGAGTATATCAATGACGTCCACTTTGATTTTGAGGGGATGAGCCATTTTCTCCAATTCAACACCCAAGTCAGGTTCATGTCCCATGCAGACCAGTTCGATGTCGAGAACAGACTTAGTAGGGCTTTCCGCTGAGCGTTTTTCCAATGCCGGGTCCCCAAATACTAGCCTCAATTCTTCTAAGTCTGCTTTACAAGCAATCCGGTTAACAGGCATCACCTTAACCATCTTACCATCCTTCTCCCCATCCCAGATTGACCCACTTGGCAGAGGCTGCACCTCGAGAGCTTTGATTAATAAATCCTTAGCTTGAATTGGATTACGGAAAATGTCGTAGTTGTTGACGTTGTAAACTTCACAGCCTGTGTATGAACTGCTTGTATCCGTTGTTTCTTGTAATGATCTTGCGGTCCTATGAATGCGTTTAGTGGCAACTTGTATAGCTCCTAGATTTATGTCAGAACCAATAACTAATCTTTCCTAGTTGCCTAAGACTTTGGGGGACAGCGAAATAGGAGAAAATACTTCTTGACAAAAACACCTCGTATCTTATTGTTGCATCAGCAAATACGCAAGCAACAAGAACGAGGTGTT
>JAKLEY010000004.1 GCA_022711455.1 Candidatus Cloacimonadota bacterium | reverse complement strand
CCAGCTTATCAACCGGCTTACTGCTTTCGAGGATGGTTTGCTCGCTTTTGCGCATGATATGGCAAAATTCAACCGGCAATTGGGACTTCTCGATCAATTTCTCGATCGTGTCCCGGGGGGCCCAGCTGATCTCAATGGTCTTAAATGGCATCATCTCTTCCAGGGAACGGATCATGGGATCGGTGGTGTCTGAGACGAGGACCATCACGATATCGAGGTTCTTCCCCACCAGTTTGTAGGGAAAGATGTGAGATTCCAGAATCCTGCTCAGGTAGTTGTGCTCGATCCGTTCATGTAAAAACTTGATCAGGCAGATCTGGTTTTTATCCAGAGCATCCGGATTCACGTTCACTTCACCAAAGGCGTAATACTTTGCCACAGCTCTGTTTATCTCATCACGTTCATAGGCAAATTCGCTGATCAGCACTTTGGCAAGCGCCGCGGGAGAGTTTTCCCCGTAGGATTCCATTTTTGCAATTGCCTGTTTGAGCGTATCAGCATCAAAATTGCTTGTTCCCTTGATATACTTGCAAAATCTTACTAAACTATTCATATATCTATCCTTAATCACTTCTTTTCCGAAAGTGTGTTTACTACTCAATACCACTTCATATTATTGGGATAATAGCATCTGAGCGGATTGTTTAACACTCAACACAATGTTATATTTTAAGCAAAGCCTGATGGATGGCAAACGATATTTCAGTAAAAAACGGATTGAAAACAAAGCGCTTCAGGAGAGAGCCGCTACCTCACCACTAACCTATTAACCATTAACTATCAACCCAATAACCACCAAGCTACGGCGCTTCAGGAGAGCGCCGCTACCTCAGCTTCTGCCCAGCGCCTGATTGCACTCATTAATATACTTCTGCACCGGGATGATGGTGTAGCCGATGCCGACGTAGACTATCGCGTAGAGCAGCCATTCGATCCAACCGATGCCGAAGCCGGTGGAGGGAGAGACGATCAAGAGGGCCTCCAGAATAGCCAGATGAGCAGAATTGTAGGGCGCTCTGCGGATCCTCATGAATTCGGGATGGCGTTCGATGGCGCAGAAGATGTCGTAATTGAAAAACCAGAACGAGACGCGTCTGTAGGTCTGATAGTCTTTGCGGTGGTTTTTCAGATATTCCCATTGCCGGTAGAACCAGACCACAGTAGTTAGATTGCCGGTGATCATATTGAGAAAAAAGAGGGTCTTCCAATTGATATTGTAAAAGATCGGGCTGCTGTCCTTGCCGTCCGGATTGATCTTCAGGAAGGTCTGAAACTGCCTTGCGGTGTCTTCATCCGAGAGCGTTATGGTTTCTCTTTGATGGTAGATATCGGTGATCTCCTTGATGGTAGAGATCTTTTTCCAAAGCTGGTCCACGCTGGATTGCACGGTGCTGTCCGGTTCCAGCTTGCCTTCCAGCACCAGTTTGGCGATCTCAGCGGAACTGGCAGGACCACAGGTCTTGCCCAGATATGTGTAGAGCCAGGTCTGCTTCATAGCTACTCCTAAAAGTGTTTAAGGGACAAATTGGTTGCCGCAGATCACCCAGGAATTCCCGTTATAATAGAAATAGCTGAGGTCCCCGCTGTCCCAGGGCTCGTTGAGAGTGAGGTTTCCCTCCGGATCAGTGAAATCCAGCACCATCTTGACCGTGGCATAATCCCCGTTAAAAGTCAACTGAATAGCGCTGATATCCAGCAGCGCATACTGTCCCATCCGGTCCTGCCAGAGCTCACGGAAGTTCCACTTGGTCATTCCGTTATGAAGATAATCCTCGTGCACCAGATCCAGGATCGGATTCAAATTTTTATTGTCAAACCACCTGCTGATATCATAAAGACTGTTTTTGATCTGGTTTTCAGGGCTGTAGTTGGGCTCGGTAAGGGTGCAGGAGCTTATAAGGAGGAGGGTTAATAGGAGTGATGAGTAATGAGTTATGAGTAATGCGTGCTTCGCTCGCTTCGGAGGGTGCAGGCAGGGTCCGAAACTTCTGATCAATTTAGCGATCATAGATGTTAGTTCTTCCACGAGCGTCAGCACTCATCACTCATTACTCATCACTCATTACTCTTTGACCAGTTCCACCAAAGTCTCAATATGCCAGGTCTGGGGGAACATGTCGAAGGGTTGTAAACTCTTGACTTGATAGCCTTTGGCAGAGAGCAGCTTGATATCCCGCGCCAGAGTCATGGGGTTGCAGCTGAGGTAGATCACCTGGTTCAGATTGGCCTGAGCTATGGCTTTGATCACTTCCGGATCGAGTCCGGCCCTGGGAGGATCAACTATAATACTTTCAAACCGGGCTTTATCTCCGCTTCTGACGTGGGCAAGCTTGCCCAGTTCGATCTCGGTCCTTCCTGTGTAGAAAGAGACATTCGTGATCTTGTTCGCTTCCGCGTTTAGACGCGCGTCTTCCACTGCCTGAGGGTTTTCCTCGATCAGAGTGAGTTGTTTGCAGGCAGCCGCAAGACCCAGTCCGATGCTCCCGATCCCGCTGTAGGCATCGATCACGCGTTTGCCGGAACCCAGAATCAGAGCCAGGCGTTTGCCGATCAGATCCATGGTGCCGGAATTCACTTGCAGAAAGCTTTTATAGTGCACCTGAAACTTGAGACCCCGGATATCTTCTGTGATCCAGGGCTTGCCAAAGAGCAGCTTGTCCTCGTCTCCCAGGATGACGTTGGTGCGCCGTCTCTGGATGTTTTGGACGATACCGGTGATCTGGGGAAATTCTGTATTCAGATGCTTCACCAGGAGCTGGGTAAAGGGTAGCTTGGAGCTTTTAGTGACCAGGACAACCACGATCTGAGAGCCGTCCGAATTGCTGCGGAAGCCGATCTGACGCAGGTTTCCGCCATGGCTGTCTTCCTGATAAGCCTGAGTTCCTGCCTTCTGAGCCAGCATGATGATGCGCTGCGCGATCACGTCGAAGATCGGCATCTGGATCTGGCAGGCTCGGTGGGGAACCACGCTGTGGGTCCAGCTTTGATACATGCCAAAGATCAGCCGTCCCTTGCGTGAAGAGACCGGGAAGAACGCTTTGTTGCGGTATCCGGTCTCCTGCGGGGAAGGGACTATGGGCTGGATCAAATGGGGATCGATCACCGTGTCAAAGACGCCATGGATCAGTTCCTGTTTCCATTCCAGCTGTTTGGCATAGGGCGTCATCAGCCAGTCGCAACCTCCGCACTGAGCTTTGGGGCCAAAGGCGTCGCAGCTCGGTTTGATTGTAAAATCCGGACGTGAGACATAGCGGGTGACGCTGCCAAAGGCGATGTCCTTACGCTGCTCCGTGAGGTGGATATCGACCACATCTCCGGGAACGGTGTAGGGGACGAAGATGGTGCGGTTGGCACTATGCGCGATTCCGTAGCCGTGAAGGGCTATCTTTTCTACTTTGAGACCTTTAAGCTCTCTCATGCCAGCTTCTTCAAGCGTTCGACCCGCGCTTCGATCGAGGGATGCGTCGCAAACAGCGAAACCCGTTTGCGGCCTCCGATCTTGGCCATGGCAAAGGAATCTTTGTTGTCTGCCACCGGCTGGTAGTTGCGGTCGATCTTGAGCAGGGCATCGATCATGGGCCCGGCGGTTGTCATCCTGGCTGCGCCTTCATCCGCGCCAAATTCACGCCATCTGGAAAAGGCTGAGATCGGGATATAGGCCAGCATCATCATCACATTCTCGAGGATCATCACAATGGCATAATAGCCCATGGTTCCAAGCCCCCGGTTGTCTCTGCTGCTGCCGGAAAGGATCCCGGCAACGATGCGCGCGAAAAACATCACAAAGGTATTGGCAACCCCCGTCAAGAGGGTCATGGTGACCATATCTCCGTTTGTTACATGGCTCAGTTCGTGCCCCGCGACTGCTGCCAATTCGTCATCTTCCAGCCTCTCCACAATGGCAGAGGAAAAGGCGATCAAAGCCTTGTTGGCAGAGGCTCCGGTGGCAAAGGCATTCACATCCGGAGAGGGATAGATCCCCACCTGGGGAGTTTTGATCCCCAGATGCGCGGCCATCTTTTCGATGTTGTCATAAAGGGTCAGATATCTGCCGCTGGCGTTTGTGCGGTCGATCATCTGGATCTTGTAGCTGAATTTTGCCATGGTCTTGGAGAGCAGCAAAGAGATAAAGGCTCCGCCAAAACCAAAGAGCGCGCAAAACATCAGCAAACCTGAGTTCTGAGCGATGTTGATCCCGGTCAGCTGCAAGATCACCGAGATCGTGATGATGACCAAAAGATTGGTCAATAGAAAGAGTCCAATTCGCTTCATCAATACTCCTATTTCAACAACATTATTTTGTGGTTTACATACCTGCCGGCTGTCTTTGCTCTCACGAAGTATATTCCGGAGCTGACACTTCTGCCACCGGCATCGGTACCATCCCACACAAGCTTATAATTTCCCATTATCTTATCCTCGTTAATCAGGTCTTTAATCCATTGTCCTTTGATATTGTATAACGATATCTGGATCATGCCGGATTGTGGCAAGCTATATTTTATAGTCGTAGTGGGATTAAACGGATTGGGGTAATTTGATACCCGGATTGTGGCAGGGGTCTGATAGGTGTAGCCATCGCTAATCTCGGAATTCAAGAATATGCGATCCCAAAGAGAATTGATTGTATATAATGCGCTTTCTCTTGAAGTGATATTGAGGCCATATTTGTAATATGCAAGACCTGTGTTTTCGCTTTTGTTTGAATCATCATAGAGCATTTCCTCAATTGTATAAGCAATATCCAGCAGGTAAACCAAGGAATCACTAGTGCATGTGCTGTTATTCAAGAGCTGCTCATATGAACTCAAGGCCGAGGGATAGTTTCCATCTATCCGATCCAGCATTATCTCCAGGTGCTCAGCTGATTTCTCGTTTGTGCTATCGCTACAAGCAGAAATGAATTGAGCATAAACACTACGAAGATCCGGAACCAAAGTGTCTGAGAGGGCATACATGTTGTTTAATCTGCCAAGACTCTGGATGGCTACGAGGCTGTCCGGTGTGCTGGAAGCTATACTTCTATAGAGGTCAACCGCAGTCTCAAAATCACCTCCACTTTCTGCCGATAAAGCCATCTTGAAAGGATCTTCGGGAATATAGTAGGGAGTGTTTGCAGAATTGCAGAACGGTACGACATTGATGCTCCAGTTTGAGGGCGAAATAGTATTCAGGATTGTCTGCTCAGTATTGAATGACCAAAAGTTATTCCTGGCCTCCAAATGCTTCAGCTTTTCTGAACTGATTCCATAATAGAGCGCAAAGCCACTGCCATCCGTATTGATATCATTCCTGCCGTCATCCAGGATAGGATACGAACCCTTTTCCAAACGGATTTCGGGTACAACAGAGGCTGTGGATCCGCTGTTGCTGATCAGGTTATCAACCACTATTGGGCAGGATTCGCTGTAGAAAACCATCCCCCCATCTGAATTATCGTGAATATTGTTGTCATTGATCATGGGAGAACTATTATAGCACCTGATTCCATTGCTATTATTATAGATGGCGTTGTTAGTGATATAAGCTGATCCCTCTGGCATCACCACATTTGCGATTGTTACAGCAGTGCCACAGCTATGGATAGTGTTGTTTCTGATCTCGAAAGATTGGGTGTTTGTGACTGAGATTCCATCGTCACATTGTGAAATGGTGCAATTCTTGACTAATCCGGATCCCCGCAGGATTATCGCTGTTACAGCACCTTCAATTACGGCTCCCTCGCAGGTTAATTCACCATCAACATGATTGACAAGACCCATCCATTGACCGGAGCTATTTCTCAGATACACAAGTCCTTCGTTTTCCTCACCCTGGATAGACAAGTATCCGCTATTGATGATTCCCGCATTTTCTGCGAAGGACAGATCACTATCAGCTAAGATTGAAACGGTCACACCGCTTTGAATGGTCATGATTCCGGCGATCGTCACATCCCCGGCAATACCTAAATCAGTTGATCTGGTATGCACCGGCAATTCACCTTTTACAATCACCAAATCGCCATCGTCGCAACCTTCATTTGTCAATTCTAAGAAACTGTAATTTACATAAAAATAAGTATCATCGTAGGCAAGTGATTGAATAATGTCAGTCGTTACGAAACCAAAATCCGGATTTATGACCATCGGTACCGGTTCATCTATGGGGTTGGCATCCGGAGTCCTGATCCTGGCTGAAAAGTGATCAGCATCGACACCATTACGATATATCTTCATCCTGGGGGATATAACACTGGGATTGTTCAATGTTATATCTATCATATGGGATCTGTACTCGATTGACACGCTCTCCAAGCTGCTATCAAATGTATCTACGATCTTTTTGTCTTCAATCGTTAAAAACGTACCCTTCTTCATGACTAATGAGTTATCAACAACAATGATCTCACTCAGGGTACTAACGCATGATACCATGAATAAATCTGCATCAGTTCTTATGGTTCGCCCACTAAAAGCAAAATTGGTGCTTGCCGATGTTTGTCCCCCAATGTAGGTTCTGCACTCCGAGGCTGGATCAGTGCTGCTCCAGGAGCGCACCTTCGTCGCGAACTTCCCGGTTGTCGTGAGTACTTGCTCAACCCTTGATGTCCCCGAAGTTCCTGATCTCGGCAGTATCACATTCAGAAAAATTGGATTACTGCTGGACGAGACTACGGTCTTACTGCGTTTATGTTGTCCATATGGCAGTTCACTTGTGTTTGGGTACAAATCATTCTCACATAGAGTTGAGTTTTGTTGATTTGGGGTTCCACATACCAGATCGATTGTTTCAGACCCAACCGTAAGCGCGTATGTGTTATCCACAGGAGTGATTGCAGTGTTGGTGCCAAAGTGCAGAAGATTCCAAGCCTCGTACGGCCCACAGTTGAGCCTCGTTTGGACGTTGTCATAGACGACAAATATGTCGTTATCACGGATAAAAGTACGATCGAGATCCGCAATTGGCTGAGCTAGCTCCGGATGCTGGGCCGGGAAGACAGTATCGTCATAGGTTAGCTTAAGCCTTAGAATATCGAGATCGTCAGATTTCTGAAAATAGTCTTTGATACATGGATCTTCCACGATCATGCTCTCAGACACGCTTGTTCTATTATAATATCGAAATGCACCCCTGGGTCGATAATGGTAGTTCTCTGCTTCATCTATGTCCTGCGTGATCCCGGCGATTGTGTTATTTTCTCTGACAGTATCGGGTTTCAGGATCACCATATTATGTCCGTATGGAGACAGACCCCATTTACGTTTAAGAGGTTCATTATATGGTAAATAACCGGGGTCAATCAAAAAGTACTGCCCCTTGTTATAGAAAGTAAAGCTGGTCTGATCTGCATGTCCGTGCCCACCGTTGAAGCTATTCTCATGCACAATGTACATTGCAGGGTCATTTATCAATCCGTTAGTGGCTTCAATGACGTTTGTGGAGGTCTGTTTCCTGAGGATAGTAAATTCGCTATTCGAGATTGAACCATAGGCAGGAATAGGGTTTGCGATGCTTCGATTCAATATCTTGTTTGCAAGCGGGATATCGGGGTTGGACGAATAGATTACTTGGAAGTTATTGCTTATGACCTGTCCATGAGTAATGAACTTATTGTCTAACACGCTGATTTTCGACTGATAGTAACAGGCAAAATTGTCAAATATATCCTCAGTAACTGATGATGAATTATAGTAGCACACAGCCGGAAATGGATTAAGCCGCGAACTGGCCGCTCCTACTGCATAATGTGTATCATTATAGGGCCAATCATCCAAAGATGGAGTGATCTTCATTGTTGCATCGTTGGCCCATGAGATCAAAAACGGGTTATCAAAATAGTTATTGTAGGGTAAGTTTGCATTACTAATTCTCTTCCTGGCAAGAAAGTATGGGATCGCTTCTCCGATCAGCTGAATCAGATAGCTCTGACATTCTATGTATGCTCCTGATTGTGATGTATGGAACGCTATCATACTGTCTGATTGGTTTTCTAAGGGAAAGACAATTGGAAGCAATTCGCTCTGGAGTTTTTCATCTACGTAATTTACTTTCTCCAGCATTAACTGAGCTTCAGTTAGGTTACCTTCGATCAGCGCAGATTGGTGAAGGAGGATTGATGCAATACCCAGGGCAGTGTACATACCGAACCGGTATTGAGTCAACACAAACGAAGGATAAGGGGATTGAGAGGACACAGTATAATCAGCTTGCCAATAAGCATTTCCGTTGCTAATCGGAGTTCCTGCTTGCTCTGCATAATGAACTTCTGTTGACTCGATAACATTGATGCAGTCCGCCATAATACGCTTTAACTTACTAAAATTTTCCGGATCAATATAATCTGCTTCATAATATAGACAATCGTACAACATAGATGTGTTTACTAACAAGTATATCAGATCCAAAGCACGCCTGGGTGGATTGACGGCTTGAGCTGTAAAGTATGGAGTAACAAAGTCACTATTACTAATTGAATATAGATTAGTATTCATATCTTCAAGCATATTATTCTGATCTATAATATCCTCCGAAAATAACGCGGCATTGAGCATCATTGCTGTTTCAATAATGTCATAACATTCTGATGGCGTTAAAGGGCTCGGAGGGACGTCATCAGGAAGCAGTACGTCAGAGGATTGATTTCGGGTTCTAGCGATAAAACTATCATAATTCGTGCTGCCCACCAGCAGTGAATTTCTCATTTGAGAGAGCTGAGTAGAATCAACAGTAAGGGTTCGTGTAACTTCTGCTGTACAGATTACGATGTTCAAACAGAGAATTAAAATACCAAGAAACAATGACTTTTTCATTTTCCCGCCTTATTTAATTTTCGTAATGTATTTTGAGGTATTAGAGGAAAGGTCTTTGAGGATATATACTCCATTCGAGCAAGATCGCCCACTGCTATCTTTTCCATCCCACTCAGTAGCACTTGTCTTCATAAGGATCGACCTTATCTTTTGCCCCCGGGTATTGTAGATGTCAAGACTAGCGTTTTTCACGATTGAACTTTGGGTTCTAATAGTTAGTCTATCTTTCATAGGGTTTGGATATGCTGTTAGAGCGTTCACGACAGGTGAATGTGTTTCATCATCCAGCTCTACTTGACCATTCGGAAGAAGCTTTACTGCCTTGAGATTGTAATAATCTCCACCAACTGCAAAGACTTTATCACCATGAAGTACTAAATTGTCACCACCATAAGAAGGTAAACTCCAATTGATATTTTGACTCCATGTCCACACAATTTCACCAGAAATGCTAGTCTTTACAATCGCAGTCCCTGAACTACTACTACCTAAATAGAAGTGATTATTCCCGCAAATTGTTGCACACTTTATTGTATTGATTGGTAGATTATCAATAAATCCATTCCATAAAAACTCATCATTAAGATATTGAACTATGGCCCATGTTAATGGTGATGCTGCTGGGCTGGAGAGTATTAACACTTCATAACTGCCACTAAGCGTTTCTCCTATGAAACGTTTTGCTATACCATTAATAATTGCAGTATCCTGATAATCTGTTCTTGATATAATACTCCCAAAAGAATCTGTCTTTACTATTGTTGCCGGGATTTGTGAATGTAAACGACATAGGTTAACAAGATTGCCTTCATTGTCAATCAAAAAATCCACGATTGTGCTGGACCCATTATTGGGTGTGGGATCGGGAGGATAGGTTGAGATTGAAATAGAATCTCCGCTGGCTTCCAAGCGTGCCAATAGAGCATACCAATTACTGATTTGCCCAGCCAGTATTATGTCGCCATTGCTTAGCCTCCTGGTCCGGCTTATCTTAAGTGGTTCATTGCGTATTCTATGCTGGGATCCAACAATTGACACACCAGTTGAGTCCGTATTTGCTACATAGTAGAGCCCATTGAAATTGATAATATAGTGAATACTATTACTGTCATCAAGATCGACAAACGTTACTTCGCATTCAGATCCAAATTGAATTGGATAGCGATGCCACACCAGGTTGCCATTGGGATCGAGCAGAGTGACAACAGCCCCATAGCTCCAGGGAATGCCATTAATGTCATCAAACCAGCCGGCTGTTCCGAGAACGTACATTGAGCCATCCGGGAGCGGATAGACACCCTTGGGTTCATACTGATAGAGTTGCCCGTAGAGCGGGTGTATGATTGGAATGGTGCTTAGGAAGCCATGCTCTGCCCAGGCCATGCTGCAGGCAAGCAATAACAACAAAAACAAAAGCTTATGTTTCATAATCCTCCACCTCCGGAGCTTGCTTTATACACAAAACCTCTGGTCCGATAAGGCTCTTATAAGCCTTGCCAATTACTGTGAGATAAGTAAAGCAAATTTGATTCCATTTTCAGCAATAGGAATAAGCTCCCCAAGGAATAGCACTCGAAAGACTTGCAGATGTTGCTCATAGATCTCGACCATAAATACGATCGGTTTGTATCCGAATAGAAGAGGGGGTTGGGGTTTCCCAATCCCCTCTTATCTATTCTTAAAATCGGAGTCCCTATTTCATCATGATGACTTTACGGGTGGAGCTGTATTTCCCTGCATTCATCTTGTAGAAATAGATTCCGCTGCTGACCGGCAGACCGTTGTCAGCTCTGCCATCCCAGGTCACACTGTAAAAACCGCTGGCTTTGGGAGCGTTTACCAGAGCGCGCACCAGCTGGCCTTTGACGTTGTAGATCCCGAGGGTTACCGGGCTGCCGTCCTTGATGCTATAATTGAT
Organism: Candidatus Cloacimonadota bacterium; assembly: GCA_022711455.1. Lineage (GTDB taxonomy): Bacteria > Cloacimonadota > Cloacimonadia > Cloacimonadales > Cloacimonadaceae > PHBP01. Next base: position 22,733 of record JAKLEY010000004.1, on the reverse strand, counting down.
CACGGTTTGAGCTCTGAAGGGATTGGGATAAACTGAACCCAGAGCTGTGGTCAGCACGGGACTGGAGGGGTCATCATTGGAAGTGGCTGTGATCTGCACAGTTACGGGGTCCATCACGTAGCTATCCGAGCAGAGGACTGCAATGCCATAGGTGTAGGTAGTGCCGGGGATACTGGTGTTGTCTGTGTAGCTAAGTTGTTGAGGATTATTTATGTTGGCGAGTTCTGCGCCGTCCCGGTAGATTTCATAGCCTATAACGTAGTCCGGAGGGGCTCCGGGAGTCCAGCTCCAGTTCAGATCGACCACTCCGGAGGCCGGAGAGCTTGCATTGACATTGGCAAGTGGCTGGTAGAGCACGAAATCGCTGAGTCTTCTGGAACTGAAGAAACTGCCGTCCGTGCGGGAATTGGCGATACCCATGAAATAGCCTACACCGGCAGGGATAGGCTGTCCGATATAATCCGCATCGTAGAAACTGCTACGGAAATTGAAGCTTGCGTTGGGGCTGGAGATGGGATAGACCGTTCCGGCAGCGAAGGTTCCGGGATCATTGAAATGCACGGAATCCAGCGCGATCAAACGGGATTCGTAGGTCTCATAGAGAGCAGGTTCATTCAGCTGGGCAAGAGTGACGTGGAGCGGGATCAGAGGCTGATTGCCCAGGTTTGCTCCGGCATTGGCAACCGGAACGAGTTCCAGCATGCCACCGTATTCTGCCAGGGTTCCCACCAGACCGGTGAAGACGTCTCCTTCCTGATAGGTATTGGTGATGATGCCGTTAAAATCATCAATGAGGATACCCCTCAATGTGGGCGCATTATAGTCCTGCACAAACTTCTGGTTTCTATAGCTCTGCTGATAGACCACCTGGACCTGACCGGAGACCCGGTAGATGGTGCTGTCCACTGTTTGAGCGCGGAGATCGGCGAGGCTGGCAACGCTGACCGGGAAGGTGTAGGTAGCTGAAGCCACGGAGGAGCTTTGAGCTCCAAGATAGGCTATGGCTTTTACGGTGGTAGTTGAACTAACGTTTAGCGGAACTGTGTATTGCAAAGAGTTATTGCTGGGAATGCTGCCGTCCAGGGTGTAATGAATAGTGGCTCCGGGGGTGGTGGTGGAGATCGCCACACTCACTGAGGGGGTGAGGATCAAACCACCGGCGGGATCAAAAACAGGAGTTGCCACTTCTCCGGCAGGCACTTCAAAATCTGCCAGGTTGCGGGGAGTGAAATAGCTGCCGTCAGTTCTGGAATTGGGGATTCCGGAAATGTGCATGGGGGTGGTGGGGACGGGAGTGTTGATATAATCCACATCGTAGAAGGTGGTGCGGATGGGGAAGTCATCATTGGGGTCATAGCTGGGATAGCTGATCCCATTGGCAAAATTGCCGGTGGGTGCGTTGAAACTGACGTTCATGACCTTGACCACGCGGGATTCATAGGTGTCAAAATTATCGATCAGATTGGTGTAGGAGATAACTACCGGGATGATCGGGTTTTCCGTAGAGGTCACGCTGGTGATGTTGGCAGTGGGGATGAATTGCAGCATGCCGCCGAACTCGCTGAGCTTGCCCAGCATGCCTTCAACGCCGTCTCCGACATTCAGAGGGGTGGTGATGACACCGGCCACGTCATCAACGAGGATCCCTGCCTGGTCGTCCTGGAAATACTTCTGGTTGCGGAAGGTCTGCTTGAAGCTCAGATAGACCTCTGCCGTGAGGTAATACAGAGTAGTGTTATCAGCCTGAGAGCTACGCAAGGCAGAGAGGGTGCTGACAGTCACGGGGAAGGTATAGACCGCAGTGGCAACATAGCTGGCAGCCAAAGCAGGAGCCTTGGCTATGGCTTTGAGAGTGGTGGTCGCACTGATGGTCAGAGGGGTCGAGTAGACCGGAGAAGTGAGAGTGGGAGTGCTGCCATCGGTGGTGTAATAGATCACTGCAGCAGGTGTGCTGCAGGAAATGGTGATGCTCTGAGGAGAGGAATAAGTGCCTCCGGCAGGGTTGAAAGTGGGGGTGGCAGTGTTGTTTCCGCCTCCGGGAGTGAAGGTGTGAACGCCCAGATCTGTGATGTAGTCGATAGCCTGAACTATCCATTGGGAATCGTCAGCATTGGTTCCCGCGGAGACTGCCCAATCCAGAGAACCCTGGATAACAGTGGGTTTGCGGATCAGAGTATGATTCAGGGTAGCATCCGCAACTCCGGCAACCGGCCAGGCAGTTCCGGGATCATTCTGATAAACTCCGATGATATCGATCAAAGTCTCTCCGTGAAAGAGCCCCAGCGCGTCATCACCATTGAAATAGGTAACGGTGGAAGTGACGTCCGATTGTGCCAGAATTGCCGCATTGGCAGCGGAATTGGCGATCACAAACACGTCATTATGGGCAACTGTTCCGGTGGGGGTGATGATATTGGTGGTGGACCAGGCGCCCCCGTTGGAAGCGAGTTTGACGGTATACTGGGAGAGGTCGACCGCGACCCCGGTGCCGTTGAAGATCTCGATGGCTTTGTTGTTTGAGCTTCCTTCGACGTATTCCGAGAAGAAGAGATCCGCGGCATATGGCTGAGCAAAGGCAAGGCCAAGCATCAGCGCAAGGCTGAGAGCAAGAATTAATTTTTTCATAATATCTCCTAAAAATGGCATCTGTTAATTATCTTCATCAGGAGTAGCGATGCTGCGGGCATAATCCAGCAGGCTTTGCCAGTCCTTGTGTGCACAAACGGGGTTCTCATCTGTTGCCAGCTGTTCGAGGTCTTTGGCAGAGATGGTTTTGGCGTCGACCATATAGTTCAGCAAACGGATCACGGAATCGTAATCCGCAAGGTTAAAGAAGCTGTTCACGGCAAGGAACTGGATGCCCGGGGTCTCGATCCAGGACGGACGCAGGGTGTAGATCAGGGTGGCGTTGACAAGCTTTTCACCATAATAGATGCGTTCCAGCAGGTTTTGAATGGAAAGGATCGCCTCCTCCTCATTCAGCAGAGCATAGTCGTCCCAGAGTTCCAGATCAGCTCTGAAATCAGCGCTGGCGATATCTGTCTCAGCATTGGAATAGCTTTCTTTGGTAAAGAATTCCCCCCAGGAGGAGAAGAGAGTCTTATAACCCAAAAGCGCTTCAGGATAGGCAGCACAGTAGTTGCGTCCTTCGTTCAGCAGTTGGGTGGTTTCAGAAAGTGAGCCCAGATATGCGGCATCGACCACAGGGTTCGCGTTGAATTCCTGCCTCAGACTGTCTATATATTCCTGCAAGCCTTTCTCAGGATAGTTGGTTCTCCACCAGGTGATGATCTCTGCGGCAGCTCCATCGCTGTAGCCAGCCATCAGATCCAGACCTTCCTGATTACGTCCCAGTTTATCATAGGCGATCAGGAGATCGATAAAGACTTCTCCCAGATCCAGGGTTTCGGGAATCGGGGCAAAGGTATCCACAATGGAGGTCCATTCTTCCTGTTCAGACCAATAGCTTGAAAGTGCAGAAGCCGCGTCCAGCATTGCTTCCGGGTCTCCATAGCTCTGGACGTGCTCCGGGATCAGGCCCACATAATATTGCATCAATTCACGCCAGCCCGGATCGGCCACCAAATCTCCGAGGGCAAAGATACGATTGAGCTGAATATTGAATCCTGCCATCTTCTGGAGTGTGTCACGCGCATCTTGGAACCGGTTTTGCGCCATATCCAGCGCTAGCTTGCCAAAGAGAGCCCAATCAGCTTCCGGAGCCAGATCGTAATAGCGTTTGATATACGAAGAATGCTTGATGAGGTCACCATTGTAATAGAACCAGTCCTCCGCGTTCAGATAGGGCGCAAGCTGAGTCAGGAGATTCATCACAAGAACCTGGTAGGCCAGAGGATCCTTGCGGTTCAGAATGATCAGCTTTTTGGCCAGCTTCTGAGCTGCTGCCGGATCGGTTTCTACCAAGACCCGGGCAATGCCCAGATTACGGTCGGTCTTGTGTTTCTTATAAGCCTTGGTGATCCAGTCCCGACAGGCATTGTCATCGTATGAACTCCAGGTCTGAACGGCATCGTCGATGTCCTCGACGGTCTCCGCTTCCTGCAAAAACTTGTTGAATTCCGCTCCCACGGAGATGCTGTCCGGATTTAAGACAGCCTCATAGAATTCATCCAGACTTATGGCATTGACCGTGCCCGCAAATAGCACTGCCAGCACTATCAGATACAGTTTCAGGTTCCTCATTGTTTCTCCTAAACAGCTGATTCCGGGGATAAATAACCCCCATTTTTCCAGTATGCAATTCTGGAGGGATTGGGGATATAGTCAAGGAATAAGTGATCTCAAGATTAACAAATTAACGGATTAGCAGATTAGCGGCTGCTGCCTGCAGCGGAGCAAAACTAATCCGTTAATCCGCTAATCTGCTAATTTTTTTACATATTGATCTGAATATCCTTCACTTCCGGATACTTTTCCAGATGCTCCCTGATCTCATCGGCAATATTGCCGCGCCATTGGTCAAAGGAGGGGATATTGAGATCGATCAGCACTTCGCCATCCGTAAAGCCCACGTATTTTACCATCTTCAGGGAGACAATGTCTTCGCCGACTTGAGGATAGATGATCTTCTTAAGCTCATCGAGGATGGTCTCCTTGCTGAAGTTCGGAACCTCTTTGAGCCCATGCGCGATCTCATAATTGGAGATGGCAGTTTGCAGCGTATCTGCTGCCAGCACAGAGCAATGCACCTTCACGGGAGGAAGTCCGTCCAGGGCTTCCATGGCTTCGCGCCAGGTGATCTTTTTGGCTTCTTCGAGGGTCTTGCCCTTGGCGATATCGGTGATCATCGAAGCTGTGGCTATATTGGAGGCACAGCCATAGGACAGGAAGCTGATGTCTTTGATGGTGAGGTCTTTATCGTCGACCTTGAGGTAGACCGTGACCTGATCTCCGCAAGCGGGACTGCCCTCGGTGGCACTGGCATCAGGGTTTTCCATCTTGCCGATATTGCGAGGGTGCATGAAGTGGTCGAGGACCTTTTCTGAGTATTGCATTTATTTCTCCTGTAAGGCGTTATAAAGTGGACTGCGTTTGCGAAGCTCCGCAGATATCTCTGCCAGGCGCGAAACGAGCTCGTCGATCTCTGCTTTAGTGTTATATCTGGAAAGCGTAAACTTCATGGAGCCATGGCTTTGCACGTGATTCTTGCCGATCGCCATCAGCACATAATTTGCCTGCAAACCCTGAGAGGCACAGGCGGAGCCGGTCGCGACCGTGATCCCGTACATATCCAGCATCATGGTAATTGCTTCTCCCTCAATGTAATCGATGGAGATATTGACGTTGTGCGGAGCACGCTTTGCTCCTCTGGGACCGTTCAGTTCGATCTGCGGGATCGTGGCTTCCATCTTCTCTATCAAATAATCGGAGAGCTCACGCAGGGCGGCTTCCGTCTGTTTGATATTGGCAAAACTAAGCTCCACGGCCTTGGCAAAGCCTGCTATCAGCGCGATGTTCAAACCTCCGGTCTGCAGATTGTCCACCCGCTTGACCCCGTGAATGCTCTGTCCCAGCTTGGTCCCCTTGCGCACGTAGAGCGCTCCGATCCCTTGCGGACCATGGATCTTGTGGGCAGAGACGGACATGGTGTCCACGCCCAGTTCATCAACGTTCAGAGGCATTTTGCCATAGGCTTGCCCGGCATCGGCATGCAGATAGATATTATGATCGGCAGAATCGAGGATCTGTCTGATCTCAGCAATGGGCTGAATGGTTCCGATCACGTGATTGACGATGGTGGTCATCACCATGATCGTGTCCTTGCGGAGCGATGCCTTTAATTCCGAGAGGTTTATGAAGCCCTCAGAATCCGCGCTGAGATAACTGAGCTCAAAACCCAGATTCTCCAGATAAGCGGCATTGGTGAGGATATCCGGATAATCGACCACGGAGCAAATGATGTGTTTGCCGTTCTTAGCGTTTGCCTGAGCCAGTCCTTTGATCGCGATATTATTGGCAAGAGTGCCTCCGGAGGTGAAATGGATCTCGTCCGGAGCTGCTCCCAGAGAATTTGCGATAACTGCCTTAAAGCTGTTCAATTCGGTGTTGATGGCCTCACCGGTGGAAACAAAACTGCCCGGATACCAGAATTTCTCTTCCCAGTAGGGACGCATGGCTTCCAAAACCTCCGGGGCAGGACGGCTGGTGATGCAATTATCCATGTATATTTGACCGGGTTTCATTTTTTCTCCTTGGCAACAGCCTGATTTTGGGATTTAAATCTGTGATAGAAATCGCTGAGTTTATAGGATGCCAGCACCCCGGAAAGCCTGCCGCTGAGCTCCTCAAAGATCTCGCTGAGGCTGCAGGATGTTCCCAGACAATAGCTTTCCTTGCAGGAGTAACAAGCCAGATCCTGGCTTTTATCTTCCACCGCAGCCATGATCTGAGCCAGATCGATCTGCTCCGGGGAACGGGAAAGCACATAACCACCCCTGCTGCCGGCACTGCTGGAGATCAATTCAGCAGCTTTCAAGCCCGCCAAAAGATGCTCCACGTATTTCTTGGGCAGATCCTGACGCTCGCATATCTCCCTGGCGGAAAGAGCGTCTTCATTGCTTCCTGCCAGTTCTATCAATGCCCTGAGGGCATATTCGGTTCTTGTGTTTATTGCCATTTTGAGTGGTCTCCATTCTCGTTCTGAATACATAGTAATTTACTATGCTATTTCTGGCAAGAGAAATCTTTGGAGGTAGAGCAGCATGCCGATGCTGCTGAACTTATATGTAGAGCAGCATGCTGATGCTGATGCTGCTGAACTGCGATCTTTAGCAGGATCGGCATCCTGCTCTACCAATGCTGCTGAGTGTTTTATATCTGTTCAGCAGCATCGGCATCCTGCTCTACATGATCAAGCTGTCATATACCTGGCATATCCCTTGCATAACGCTGGCATAACGCTCCCGAAGCGGTTTGAAAGCGGTCAGCAAGCGGTATGATAGCGGTCAGACAGGGGAATGACCGGCAGGAACACTAAGTGACAAGTGACGAGTGACGAGAGACCCGTCACTCGTTACTTGTCACTCGTCACTCCAAAAAAAGTGATTGACATAAATCCACGTTTGAGAGGCGATGATAAACAGTAGAAAATTCTCGAAATAAGAATAGTATAGGAGACCGCCTATGAGGTTGGACAAACGTCGCCTGATCCCGGTTTTGCTGTTGGTTTTGATCGCGCTGGTCAGCGTGGTCATAGCGCAGAAGCAAGCGCAGCGGGATGATTATGTGGTTCAAGATTTTAAGGTTGAAGATGTGCCATCCGATGATGGTTCCGGCTTGATGCTGAGTTGGAAGCCTTTGGAACGGGACAAAAGAATCATTGAATATCGTGTGTATCGGGGCGTTTCGCCTGATCAGATGTTTTTCCTGGAGTCGATCCAGGTGAATCCCAAGAGTGGGGTTGCCTCGGATAAGATGTATTACTATGACAATTCCGGAAGTGAATTCCTGGATGTCAATTCTCCCGGCAAACTGAAACGGGAAAAGCAGCAGCCTTCAAACAGCCCTCTCTTTCGCAAGATCCCCCGGGACGTGAAGCTGCTGGCTGAGCTGGGAAAGAGCTATGATCTGCTTTCCGTGATCGAGAAAAACCATCTCTATTACAGCTCGAAAGAGGTCTACTCGGCTGATTCCGCGGACAGCACCGCCTATGCCGGAATGAAGATGAACCGCCAGACTATCCTGGCCTTCCTCAAACCCGGCCAGAAATACTATTATACTGTCCTGGCAGTGAATGAACGCAACCAGTTCCAAAACTTTGCTAAAGTTGCCGAGGGCAGCCCCGTTCCGGATGCTCCGGATCCTGCCAACGCTCTTTACAGCGTGCTTTTGGAAGATAAGAACGAGCTGCGTTTTGAATGGGAATATCCGCTTTACAAAGATGACCTGCAGCAATATCAGATCCTGCTGGTGAGCGGTGTTTCAGACAGCACCTGGCTGAGGGTCCGCAAGCTCCCCACAGCAGTGGAAAATATTGCCACTCCGATCGCAGCGGGTGGAGTCTCACAGGGTTATCTTTTGCTCAAGAACTATACCAGCCTCCCTGTCGATGCCGCTCAAGCCGCGCAGATGAAGAACGCGCGGTTCTGTCTGCAACTGATCGACAGCCAGGGGATGAGCTCATATTCTGCTCTGTCCACCCCCCGCTTGCTGCAAAGCGCGCAATTGCCGCCCAAACCCAATTTTATCGTGGAAGACAAGCCCAACGACAAGGGTGACCGCCTCACCGTCCTCTGGGACAAGCCTATTGTTTTTGTGACCAAGACCAGCTCACAGAATAAAGACAACACCAAGCTGAAGATCAACTATCAGCTCAATAAGGCCGAGACTCAGAAAGTCAAAAACATCTATTTTGAATTCTTCAAGGCCGGCGAAAGCAATGCCTTTGCCAAGGTCAAAGAGTATTATCAGGACAATTCGATCATGCTCAAAGTTCCTGCCGGATATGACTATGCCAAGGGTTTCCGGGTCAGGATCACCATGGATACCGATAGTCCCAAGAACGATTATGTGCTCGAACAAGACCTGCTCTGGGACAAGAAGATGATGACCCTGATGCCGGGTAAGGAACTGTATCGCAACGGATACGAGGTTTCCACCCTGTCCAATGTGGTCTATCGCAGAGGCATGGCATCCGATACCATGATCCTGGTGAAGAAAAACACCTCTTTTGATAACAATCTGGATGTCACCGTGGCCTATCCGACCGTGCTGCAGAAGCCTGTTTACGGCTTCAGCTACGCGTCCGGAGACTCTCTGATCTCCATAATGTACAACGCGGAGAAGCCCACTCGCTTTGCCCGCAAGATCAAGCCCGGAGAGAACACCGGAAACTACAGTCTGGTGGATGCCGGAATCGACGTCACTTATGACGCCAAAAACGAAACTTCGGTTCAAACCAGGCTCTTCCCCGGTCCCGCTCTGCAATTGGTGAAAGAACAAAGCACCAAGCTGGGCACCCAGATCAAGGAATTGGAAGCCAATCTGGCAACGATGTCCGCCCTCAATCCCGCCCCTCCCCAGCTTGCCAAGATGACCGATCAACTCAAATCCCTGAAAGGCAAGCTGGCCTCTCTCACCTCCAATCCTGAGCTCAAGAAAGCAAACGCGATCAAATCCAAGAATGGACGGATGCGCTATATTGCCGGATTGCGTGAGGATTACAGCCGTTATCAGGGCTATCAGGTGGTTAAGACTGACGGTAAGGGTATGTTTGTGGAAAGCGATATGCTGCTGGATAAAGACGGCAAGCCCGTCCTGACCAAACCGGTGTCCAACTGGTTTGACCGCAACAAGTTCGTGACTCTCTTTGCCACCCTGCTCTTTGGTCTTTCGGTGATCATTTTCGTGAACCTTGCCAAACGCGGAAAAGACCTTTATATTCGTCCGATCGCAGGACTTTCCGAGATCGACAACGCCATTGGCCGCGCCACTGAAATGGGGCGTCCGATGCTGTATTGCATGGGTAACGGTGGTCTGTCCGACGTTGCGACTCTGGCCTCCATGGGAATCCTGGGGCTGGTTGCAAAGAAGGCAGCAGAGTATGACACCAAGCTGATCGTGCCCTGCTATGACTATATTATCATGCCCATCGCTCAGGAGATCGTGCGGGAAGCGCACTATTCCGTGGGGCGTCCGGATACTTATGACAAGAATTCCGTGTTTTACCTCACCAACGTACAGTTTGCTTATGTGGCAGGTGTGAACGGGATCATGATCCGTGAACGGATGGCGACGAACTTCTTTATGGGATTCTTTGCCGCGGAAGCCTTGCTGATGACAGAGACCGGAAACGCAGTCGGAGCCGTGCAGATAGCCGGAACCGATGCCATCACCCAGATCCCCTTCTTTATCACCACTTGCGATTACACTCTGATCGGAGAAGAGCTCTATGCCGCTTCCGCCTACCTGAATCGCGAACCCATGCTCCTCGGAACGCTCAAAGCTCAGGATTACTTCAAGTTTGTGATCCTCAGCGTAGTGATCGTGGGGGCTATCCTTTCAACCTTCCAGATTACTGGATTAACCCTGCTATTGCCGTTAAAATAAAGAGGTATTTTTAATGAAGAAAACAATACCACTCCTTATAGTGATCGTCGGCGGAATCATCTGGGTGCTTTGGGCATTCAGTCCGCACTATCTGTTGCAGGAAGTCTTTTATAACAAGTTCTACCTGCCCTGGTCCTATGCCTCCGCGCCCTTTGCCATGCTGCTGGGTGTGATGAGCCTTTCTATGATGCATTCCAACAAGATCAAACGCAGAGCGCCCAAATGGCAATACAGCTATTTCTTCTTTGCCGGTTTTATCATCACGGCCCTTGCCGGTTTTATTGGTGGAACCCAAAAAGGCGGCGTATTCATGTGGATGTTTGAAAACATGCAGATGCCGATGAGCGCCACTATGTTCTCACTGCTGGCTTTCTATATGGCCTCTGCTGCCTATAAAGCCTTCCGTGCCAGAAGCCCGGAAGCAACCGTGCTCTTAGTTGCAGCCATCGTGGTGATGCTGGCTCAGGTGCCGCTGGGAATGAAGATATCCAAACACCTGCCCACCATCTCCCAATGGATCCTGGACGTTCCCAACCTCGCTTCCAAACGCGGGATCATGCTGGGTGTCGGTCTGGGTTCCGTGGCAACCTCGCTGAAGATCCTGCTTGGCATTGAACGCTCTTATCTGGGTGGAGGTGATTGATCATGGCAGAAAAAATGAGTTTCTTTGAACGTATCCAAAGGCTGGACCGGCGCTACATCTATATCGTCGTTGCCCTTGCGATCATCATTCCGTTGATGGTTCCCTACAATTCGGATAACGTGACCACGCCATCCACCGAGAATCTTTATCAGATGATAGATTCCTTTGCGGGCCGTGAAGACCGGGCAGTGCTGCTCAGCTTCTATCACGATGCTTCCACCATGCCGGAGCTCTATCCCATGGAAGTGGCGATCTTAAGACATTGCTTTGAACGTAACGTCAAGGTCTTCACTCTCACCTGGAGCCCCTCCGGTGCCCCGATCATCGACTACGCGATCAACAACGTGAAGGAAGAATTCCCCGATATCAAGAGCGGCGTGGACTATTGTAACTTCGGTTACAAACCTCAGGCCTTCGCCATGGTCATCGGTATGGGTGATAACATTGCCAACACGATGAATACGGACGCGGAAGGACGCAAGCTCGAGAACCTCGAGATCATGAAAGGCATCACCAACTACAACGAGCTTAACCTCGTGGTCGAATTCTCCGGAAGCACAGCGGGTATGACCTGGATCACCTACGCGCGTCCCAAATTCGGCTTGAATGTGGCTGTTGGCGTTACTGCTGTGATGGCTGCCGACCAGTATCCCTACCTGCAGTCTGGTCAGATGATCGGTATGCTGGCAGGGCTCAAGGGCGCGGCGGAATACGAGAAGCTGGTGGATGTCTTTGCCGGCTATCGTGATCCTGCTATCGACTACCGGATCAAGACCGACGAGACCGGCAAGAAACTATTGGCCGGACGCCCCTTCGGACGTGAGATCCTGCAGGATGAATCCACCAAAAAGCTGATCAATATCACCACTCAGACCAAGGCGGAATTCACCAAAGAGGATTTTAGTGCCTTCGTTTCCAAATATCCGGAGCAAATGAGTCTCCTGCAGGGGCTGGGCAAACCGGAAGCGGACAAGATCGTGGTCGATATCAACGCCATCAGTCCCGAACAGCGCAAAGCCATGGGTGAACTCACCTACCTTGATCTCAAGAAAATGAGCCGGGATATCCCTTATAAGTTCAAGGTGGCAAGAATCGGAATGAACGCCCAGAGCGTGGCGCATATCATGATCATTCTGTTCATCGTGCTCGGGAACGTCGGTTACTTCATCCAAAAAGCCAAACAGGCCAAAGTGAAATAGGGAGGAAATAATGTCTTTTGAAATGATGTCAAATCTGGTGGGTGCTTTTTTCACCCTGTGCATATTCTCCTTCCTTTACAAGGATAATCCTTTCTATCAGATGGCTGAACAGCTGCTGGTGGGAATTTCTTTGGGTTATGGCCTGGTGCTTACTTACACCCGGGTCTTTATCCCTTACGTTTATCAACCCATCATCCTCAAACACCAGTGGGTCCTGATCTTCCCGGCTATCCTGGGTATGCTCTATCTGCTGCGTTTCAGCCGTAAGCTGGGCTGGCTTTCCCGCTATCCGATAGCCTTCTCGATGATGGCTGTGGGTGCCTCCGTGCCCATGGGTATTCATGCCACGATCCTGGTGCAGATGCGTCAGGCCATGGTTCCGATCGAAACCTTCAACCTTTTCCTGATCTTCATCGGCACTATCGCCGTGCTGCTTTATTTCTTCTTCTCAAAAGCGCACACCGGTGTTTATGGCAAGTTTGTCGATTTTGGAAAGTGGTATATGATGATCGGATTCGGAGCCTCCTTCGGGCTCACCGTGATGGCTCGTATCTCGCTGTTGATCGGACGTATCCAGTTCCTGGTCAACGACGTGCTGGGATTGCTAAAGTAACAAACGTCAGAAGCGATTTCCGCGGATCAGAACCCTTGGCTTTGCTCCGCGGGAATCAGCTTTATAAAAAACTAAGCGGGCAGTTTTTATCAAAGGGAATGTAGAAGATACCCGTTTTTGAAGGGGAATATAAATGAAGAAAGCATATATGATCATGGGAGCGTTACTGCTCAGCGTGATGATCCTGGTATCGGTCTCATCGGATACCGGAAACGCCTCCGCGGCAGGCAAAATTGCCGGTTTCAGTGCCTACGACATGCCCAATGATGACGGCGCGGGAGTGATCCTGAAATGGACTCCGCTGGACAAGACTCATCGGGTGATCCAATATAACATCTACCGTGGTGCCAACCCGGACAGCCTCTTTTTCCTCACCAGCATAGAGGTCGATCCCAAAATGGGGGTGATGAGCCCAAACCTCTATTACTATGACCGGGGTGACCAGCCTCTGATCGAATTTGAATCCGCCCCCACCAAGCTTAAGAAAGAAAAGAAGCAAGCCGCAAACAGCCCCTTCTATCAACGCGTGCCTCAGGCCGGAAACGTGGTCGGAAGCCTGATGAGCAGCTACAACATGCTGGGTGTGATCAAGAACAACCAGCTCTTCAACCGCAGCAAAATGATCAAACTGGCTGATCAGACCCTTGCCGGTTATAAACTCTATCAATTTGACACCGTCTATGCCCTGCCCAAAGCCGGAACTCCATATTATTACAGCGTGATCGCCGTGAATGAAAAAGGCAATTTCCTCCCCGCGGCAGATATCCAAAAAGTGATCCCGGTGGACAATCGTCCGGAGCCCACAGCTGTGTTTTACAGCTCATATATCAAAGACAAGAATCAATTCAATTTTGAATGGACAGCCCCTCCCAGTGGTTCAGATATTGCCATGTGGATGGGTTGGCTTTTGCCCAAAAGCCAGGTGGAAAGCTTCAAACAGGAAGAAGCAGCCAATGCCCAGCTGCCGGATTCGGTCTACACCGCAAGCTGGCAAAGCTCCGCCCTGCCCCTCTTCCAGCTTCCGCAATACTATGTCGCCCCCGTCTATTACCACACAGTCGATTGCGCTGCAGAGGGCATCACCCTCCCGGCTGACCTTGAAAACTATACGACCGTCCTCTCCTACATGGACTCCAGCCAATATCAGGCTGCTGCCCTGGGACGCAGCTTCCGTCTTGCCACCTCTGCCGAACTGCCACGCCTGCCCAAATACAAGGTCGAAGACAAGGACAACGATAAGGGCGACAACCTCGTGATCGCCTTGGGCAAACCGGTGCCCTACGTCAGCCAGGCCTTCTATCTGAACGCCAAAAAGACCAAGTTGCGGCTGAATTATGATATTGCCAAAAACGAAGCCTACAAGATCAAGAAGATCCGTTTTCACCTCAAAGACGGTTCCGGCAAGGAACTGGGCACCGTTACCGAACACTTTGTGGATCATATCATCAATTGTAATCTGCCCAAAGACGCGGTGGACACCAAGGACATCAAGATCGAGATCTCGCTCTGGGTGCAGGGTGAGCCTGATTTCAGCACTGATCTCACCCGTCAACACATCGTCTATGACAAAAAGAACAAGCGCTTTGCCGGTGATCAGATCGAGCACAACGGCCAGGTCCTGAACGAACTTTTCTTTGATATCTACAGCAAATCCGCCACCAGCCCGATGTATATGCAGGGTCTTCGCAGCTCTGCCATCGTGCGCACCTATGACCATTCCATCCCGCTGCCGGAAACAAGCTTCCAGACCATTCAGGGCTACGACAAGGCCACGGACCGCTTCACCATGAATCCCGTGATCTCAGTTGCCGCGGATGACAACGGTTCCTCCGGCTTAAACGTTCCCATCTACCGTGAAGCCTGGAACAAGCAGCTGAAAGATTTGCGGGACGAGGTCTCAGCTCTGGAAAAAAAGGCAGCTGAACTGGGAGCCCAGACTCCTGAAGAGACCACTCAGGCTCTGGCTCAGGCCAAAGCTGATCTTGCCTTTATCGAAAGTCATCCTGCCTTCAAAGCGGCACAGGCTGCCAAAAGTGAGAAGGAATGGCGTAAGATAATGGTCCGTGAGTATCTGAAGAATTCACAAAACTATTCCTACCGCCTGCTGGTCACCGATGGCAAAGCCATGCTGACCCTCTCTGAACCGTATAAGAATAAAGACGGCAAGCTATACATGCATCCCAGAGCTGAGTGGTTTGACTCCAGTAAAAAGATCACCCTCCTGGCTTCGATCCTGCTGATGGTTTTGGTAGTTTATGCCATCATCATCACACGTAAAAGAGAGGTTTACATCCGCCCCATCGCGGGTCTGGAAGAGATCGACAACGCTGTGGGACGTGCCACCGAAATGGGACGCCCCGTGATGTTCGTTCCCGGTTGGGGTTCACTGGGTGAGGTCTGCACCATTGCCTCGATGATGATCCTGAACCAGATCGCCAAGAAAACCGCGGAATTCGATATCCGTCTGATCAATCCGCATTGCGACTATTTTGTGATGCCGGTGGCACAGGAGATGGTGCAGAGCGCGTATAGCGAAGCCGGACGCCCGGACGCCTATGACCAGAGCGATATCTTCTTCATTTCGGATAACCAGTTCCCCTTCTGCGCCGGTGTGAACGGAATCACGATCCGGGAGAGGGTTGCAACCGTGTTTTACATGGGTTATTTCAATGCCGAAGCGCTGCTCCTCACCGAGACCGGAAACCAGGCCGGTGCAATCCAAATCGCTGCTACCGATGCGGTTACACAGGTGCCGTTCTTCATCACCACCTGCGATTACACTCTGATCGGCGAAGAGTTTTATGCCGCTTCTGCCTATCTTTCCAAAAACCATGAGCTGGTCTCGATGCTAAAGGCACAAGACTATTTCAAGCTCGTGATCGTGATCGTGGTGATCATTGGTGCTCTTCTTTCCACCTTCCACATGAACGGATTCATAAACGCCTTCCCGATCGAATAGGAGACATAGTTTGGATAGGATCCCCACTTCGACTCTCAAGCGGCTTCCGCAGTATCTGGAAGTCCTCAAGCAATTCACCCGCGCGGGGCTGAGAGAAGCCTCTGCCACCAAGATCTCCGTGTTTGCCGATCTGCACCAGACCCTGGTTCGCAAAGACCTGTCCTACACCGGGATAAACAATGTGCCTCAGAGCGGATACAACATCAGGAAGCTCTCCCGTGCCATTGAAGACCTGCTTAATTGGAGCGACACCTCTTCCAGCTATCTGGTTGGGGTGGGTCACCTGGGCAGCGCGCTGCTGGGTTATCAGGAATTCTCCCAGCGTGGTTTGACCATCGTTGGCGCTTTTGATAACGATCCCGCCAAGATCGGAACCACGATCCACGGCGTCCCTGTGCATTCAGTGCTTGAGATCACAGGCGAAGCAGCCAGCAAGGGGATCCAGATCGGAATCATCACCGTCCCTCCGGAATCTGCCCAATTGGTGGCTGATCTGATGGTCCACAGCGGAATCAAGGCGATCTGGAATTTCACTCCTCAAAAGATCCACGTGCCTTCCGAGATCATTGTGGAATATGTGGATATGTTTGCCTCTCTGGCCGTTCTCTCCCGGAGGTTAGCGGAAAGGGACGCCCACTGAAGATCCTGCTCGTCTCCCCTGCAGCCAAAACCGGCGGACTGGAAAGCCTGCGCAAGGGAAATCAGGTGCTCCAGGGTGTGCTCTATGTTGCTGCCGCTGCCAAAGCTGCCGGACACAGAACCACCGTTGTGATCGCGGATGAGCATGACATCGGGAAATACATTCATTCCTACAAACCGGATATCCTTGGAGTATCATGCGTTTCAGCCACCTATCCCATTGCCCGTGAGCTCCTGAAAAGCTGCAAAAAACTTTATCCCGAACTGCCCTCTATCATTGGCGGACACCATGCCACCTTCATGTATAAGGAAGTCATTGAAGAGACAGGGGTGGACTATGTCTGCCGCGGAGAGGGAGAGGAAGTCTTTGTGCGGCTTCTGGACAGCCTTTCGCATGGCAACAGCTTCCCCGCTATCCCGGGGATCGTCTATTACCGGGACGGCACCTATCACAATGATGAGCAGATAGCGCTGCTGGAAGATCTGGACGGTCTGCCGCTGATCACGAGAGACTTGCTGGCTCCCGGCTTCACCTTTTCTCCCAAGATCGTTTCCAGCCGGGGCTGCCCCTTCCATTGCTCCTTCTGTTCCATCTCCTCATTCTATGGAGGCAGCTACCGTCAACGCAAGGTCGAAGCTGTTTTGGCAGATATCAGGAATTACCTGGACTGGGGCTTCACGCAGTTTTGGTTTCATGATGACAATCTGACTGTGGATGTTGCATGGGTGACTGAGTTTTGCAACCGGATCATCGCTGAGGGCCTCAAGTTCAGGTGGAACTGCATGAGCCGGGTCGATAGCATCGTGCGTCATCCGGAACTGCTGGCTTTGATGTCCAAAGCCGGATGCAGTCTGTGTTCCATCGGAATCGAAAGCGGCATCCCGGAAGTCCTGGAACGGATGCACAAAAAGATCAATCTGCAGGATATTAAGACCGCTATCAAGATTCTGGACCGCAATAAGATATCACACAACTGGTATATGATCCTGGGTTCAGGAGATGAATTTGACGCTCCCGGGTATATCGAGCAGAATATCCGCTTTTTCCAGTCCCTGCATCTGGGATACGTCCTGATCTCAATTCTGACTCCCTTTCCGGGCACGGAACTCTATAACAAGATCAAGTCTGAAGGACGCCTTTTACATTACAAATGGGAACTTTACGATGCCGCGCACTGCGTGTATCAACCCCTTGGCATGAGCCCCAAAGCCCTGGAAGCCTACCTCCCCAAAGCCTACCTGAGAGTCTATCTCAGCAAGGGCTGGCGCTTGATCCCCATGCTCTATAAAAGCTTCCGCAGCAAGGCAATGAACCCATCCACCATCGCTGCCGGATTGTGGGCCCTGATCAAAACCAGATTTCTGGGAAAGACTTTCGACCAAGCCTTAAAGAAAAATTAAGAATTAATAATTAAGAATTAAGCTGCGCCTGTTCCGCTGGAGTTGTGACCGCACTAAATTAGGTTTGAAGGTGCTCCGTGGACTACTTCGCTACTGTGTAGTTTGTGAGTTCTTACTAAACTCAAGCGCGGGCTCGACTTCAGCCCCACAAACCGAGTATTCGTCTGCACTCTCTCCTAAGCTGCAGGCATGCTGTAGGCACGCTGCAGACACGTTTGTGCCTGGAGGATGCGGGGGGCGTGCGGGAGGCGTGGCTGCAAGCATTCAGTTCGGAACGGAGTCCGAACCTACCGTAGGTGTACGGGCGCTCGCCGTAGCGCCCATCTTGGAATACACAAACATAGTCTATGATAGGCGGTACGGCGACCGCCTGTACACTTGGTTCGGATCAGTCCGAACCTACATCTTAAATTCCAGATACACCTGTCCCCGCTCCAGGTTTCCCGTGTATAAGCTCAGAGCTCCGGAGGCTCCAAGCTTAAGTTTGCGAAAGTACAATTCCAACCCGGCTTCCGCGTTCAAGCCTTCCTTCGTCACCCCGCTAAACAAGCCCTCTGCCAGCTCAGCCTCACTGAGGATATAGTTTCTGCTGCTCTGCCAATTGGACAGCCCCCAGCATAGGTTAAGAGCCTTGAGAGCATAGTTGAAGCGAGCCTGCCAAGCCCAGGAGTTGTTTTGATATTCTGTCTTCTCTTCCAGATGATAACGCAGGATCAGCCTGAAATCCATCCCCTGGAACAGTTTACGCCGGATCTCGGTAAGCATCCGAAGCTGCAGGGGACGGGTGCTGGAATAGCTACTGTCTTGCAAGGCAATGACCTCGGAATCGAAAAAACTGCCTGAAACTCGCACTAAGCTGAGCGAATCCGTGTAGGCGGATTGCAGATCGATGCGTTCCAGAGATTTAGCGGAGCCAAGTCTGTCCCTGCTTTGAAGGCTGGCACACTGCAACCTGAATTTTAAGCGGGGTAGGGCTTGCCAGCTGAAACGGTAGCTGAATTCATCGGCATGGTTGGAACTGCTGAGCCTGGTCTGACGATAGGCATAGGCCGGGATCTGTCTGCGGGGCAGGATCGCTACCTTTATCTCCTGCTGAAACTTAGGGTAGATCAATTCTGCTGAGCTCACTGAATTCACGGTTCTGTCACCGGTGAAAGCAAGCTCCGTGCTAAAGGCCACTTTGCCCAGTTCTGTTCTGGCATAAACACTGGTTCCGGAAAGAGTCTGCTGCCATCCGGAAGCACTGAAAGCTCTGTCGTAGCCTTGAGTATAGCTCAGCCAGGCAAGGTCCAGATGTCCGATTTTAGTGCTCAGAGCCAGGCCCGCTATCTCTTCTTTTACATGATCGATAGCTTGTGAGCGGGTGGAAGGCAAGGAGCTGATCTGGTCATTTGTGATAGTGGCTTTACGCGCTTGATTGGATCCGAAGACCGAGGCTTTTACGGCTCCGAAAACCAGCTCAAGGGCTGCTCCCTGCAATTGATAGACACCCGGACTGCCTGCGGTTTTGACTTCCATTCCACTGCTTTCAACGCTCCCGCTTCCCAGAAGCAAGCCCTTGCCAAACTGCGGACGATAATTGCCCAGATAGACGCTTTTCAGCAGTTTGGAAGAGGGCTGGAACCTGATCCCGCCACTGAACAGATCGAGCTCTGCTTTCCTGCGATAGTTCAGGTTTCCGGAGATCAGTTTGTGAGAGAAAGCCAAGCTTTGGGAGAATGTCTGGCTGCTGACGTTGTAGGAAGTCCTGAGTTTTAGTGGTAAATTGCCGGTCAGGAACTCCGAGAGCAGCTTGTCGAAGGCATCGGTCTCCTGCCGGAGGGGATCAAGCTCCGGGATCAGCTCCTCAGTTTGCGCTGATAGCAGTAAAGGCAGGAGCAGCAGGAAGATAAGCAGGGCTTTCACGGGAAGGGGAACTCCGGTTCCCCACTTGCCGAATCGGAGTTCGGCACCCCGGGACGGCTTCCCATCACCACTGAATGCCGATATCCACAGCGTGTGAGAGCTTCAGATCGGGATGGCTGCGAATGCCATAGCCTATCCTGATCTGCTCGACCTGAAGGCTCATTCCGGCTCCGAACCGGGAGGGTTCGCTCTGCCATGAAAAATCCATCCTCAGGAGCGACAGGATCTCATAGCTGGTGGCAGTCACAAAATAGCCGTGTTCGTCTTTTTGCATGATATAGGAGGTGGCGGTTTTGATCCCCGGATAGAGTTCCGCTGAGGTGGTGAGATGGACCTGGCGGTCGGGGCTGTTCATCCGCACCACCCTGATCTCTGTGCCGTATCCTCCGGTCTCAGCCTTCAGAGCGAGATCCGCGGCCAGGCTGTTGTGCCCTGAGGCGTTGCCTGTCTTCTCATAGAGAAAATGCTGGGTGTAGCCGATGCCCATGCCCTGATAGACCAGGCTTCCGGAGACATATTGATCCTGCCAGCGGTAATGCTCCGTGGAAGTAAAGCTGAGCCCTGCTGCCATGAACAGCACGCCCAGATTTTCGGCTCCGTGGATGCCAAACACATTGCCATTGGCACTGCCAAAGCGGTTCACAAACGAGGTCGAAATCCCGGTGTTACCGATCACGGGGCTGAGCTGATAGTCACTCACGTTGTCGGAATAGAGCACACAGCCGTTCAACGCTGCGGAGGAAGCTGAATTCTCTGTCACCACTGCCAATGCCGGAATCCAAAGCAGCAGGCAAAGGCTGAGGACAGAATATTTCAAGATCTATCCTTTAATAGAGACGATTCTCGCTGGTGGGATCGAAGAAATGGGCTTTGAACATATCCAGGGTGATCTCCAGTTGCTGCCCCACTTTTGGCAGTTCCTTGGGATCAAATCGAGCCGTGAAATTGTATTTTGTGGTCTTGAGCTGGACGTGATATTCGTTGCCCAGGGGTTCGACCAGATCGCACAAAGTGACAAAACTCTGTGGACTGTCCGCCATGGAATCAAATCTGGCATCATAGATATCTTCAGGACGGATTCCCATGACCACGGCTTTATTCTCATAAGAGGCAAGGGGTTCCAGTTGCTGAGGAGCAAGCTTGCAGATAAAATCACCGCTGTCAAAGGCCAGGCTGCCATCTTTGCGGATGATTTTGCCATCCACCATGTTGATCGCGGGACTGCCGATGAAGCCTGCCACAAAGATGTTTGCGGGGTTGTTATAGATCTCCAGGGGAGCGGCAATTTGATGGATGATCCCGTCTTTCATCACCACGATCTTGTCTGCCATGGTCATGGCCTCAACCTGATCGTGGGTTACATAGATCATGGTGTTTTGGAGCTGATGATGCAGCTTCACGATCTCTGAACGCATCTGAACCCGCAGCTTGGCATCCAGATTGGAGAGGGGCTCATCGAAGAGGAAGACTTTGGGATTGCGCACTATGGCTCTGCCGAGGGCGACGCGCTGTCTTTGCCCACCGGAGAGCTGTCCGGGACGGCTTTTGAGATTGGCTTCGATGCCCAGCATTTTGGCAGCGTGATCGACTTTCCTGATGATCTCTGCTTTGGGTTCGTTACGCAGCTTGAGCGCAAAGGCCATGTTGTCAAAGACAGTCATATGCGGATACAGCGCATAGTTTTGGAAGACCATGGCAATGTCCCGATCCTTGGGAGGCATCTTGTTGACCACCTTGTCTCCGATCTGAATATCTCCGGAAGATATATCTTCCAGCCCGGCGATCATTCGCAGAATGGTGCTTTTTCCGCAACCCGAGGGCCCCACCAGCACCACAAATTCCTGATCTTCAGCGGTGAAGTTCACGTCTTTCACGGCATGGAAACCGTTGTCATAATACTTATTTAGATTCGATACGAGCACTTTTGCCATAGCAATCTCCTTACAAAAGTTAAGGTCTTTTTAATCTGTCAAAACTGTCAAGGGAGGATTTATCTCATCAAAGGCGCAGACCCTGTTACGACCTGTGTTTTTGGCCTGATACATGGCTTTGTCTGCCTCTTCGATCTTGGCCGCGATATCCAGCTCTTTCTTGTCGAAGGTGTTGTTTCGGGATAGGCCGATGCTGATCGTGATCGGAATAGCCTGCCCCTGGAAGATGAAATCATGCTCTTCAACTGCTGCCCGGACCTCTTCCATGATCGCCATGGCAGGAACGATCAGGGTGTCGAAGAGCAGCATCAGAAATTCTTCCCCACCCCAACGGATGATGATGTCACTCTTGCGGAAGCCTTTGGTGATGATCTGGGACAGCTCTTTGAGCACATAGTCCCCTGCCGCATGACCGTGGGTGTCGTTCACTTCCTTGAAATGGTCTATATCGATCATGGCAAAGCTGATGGGGACCTGATGCCGGGATGCGAGATGGATCATGTGATAAATGTTATTCTGGAGGTAACGCCGGTTTCTCAAGCCTGTAAGTGCATCTGTCAGGGACAGTTCACCCACTTGTTCATAGAGCTTTTCGATCTTGTTATAGTCCGCCTGGAGAGTTTCCACATAGGCATTGTTTTGCAGGCTGATCTGGTTTCCCAGAGCATGGACCCGTTGTTCGAGGATGGGAACAACCACAAAATACTGTTCCGGAGTCATGAACTTCCGCAGATACTCTCCCGTGTTGAGCATCTGATCCCAGCATTTATAGAGAAAATAATTGGAATACTGATAGTAGAGGATCGATTCCCTGAAGCGGGATTCGATACCGCTGGAGTAGTTTCCGGCAAAGAAATAGAGAATTTGGAGCTGATAAACGGAAAGCAGAGTGGGCTGGAGCTTGGCCAGACGTTTGAAATATTCATATTTCCGGGCATGTGTGATCTGCTTGCCGGGAAGATCAAAGAGTTCGTATAGCACCAGAGCGGAATTTTGCCCCTTGCGCTCCTTTAGCATGGCATCCAGCTTTAAGAGCAGTTCTTTTTTGAGGTCGGTCCGGTCATCCCAGTTCAGACCACAGACCCATCTGATCAAAATGAAGATGGCGCATTCGGCTCCGTCGTGATAAAAGCAGTGCAACACCAGGCTCAGCCAGAGCCGTTTGAGCTCCGGAACACGGCCTTCCTGCAGGAGGATGTTTGAATAGGCCAGTCCATAGATGATGCTGAGGCGGAGTTCTCCCGGTTTAACGCTGCTTTCGAGCTTGTTTGCCAGTGCTTTACTGTTGATGCTGTCACCTATCTGGGATAGAAGCAGAAGCAATTGCAGGAGATCAAAGCGTGCCAGAGCAGGAGCGGGATCGGGGTATTCCTTT
>JAKLEY010000039.1 GCA_022711455.1 Candidatus Cloacimonadota bacterium | reverse complement strand
TTCCCTGGATAGTCCAGCCGATGCCGAAGATGAACACAGCCGCGATCTGTAAGAGGCAGAGAGCGTCCGAAGATGCCCAGTAATATGCCAGAATGGTGATCAGTTTGCGGCATTTTGCCCGGTAATCGTCAGCAGCCTGCTCAAACCTATTCACCTCAAAATCCTCTCTGGCAAAGGCGCGCACCACTCTGATGCCGTTCAGGGATTCTTCCAGCACCGTGGTCATATAGCCCTCGGCTTCATCCGCGGCTTGAAAGCGTTTGCGCACCTGCTTGAAAAAGATGTAGGCATAGATGAAGATCAGGGGCACGACCACGGTCGAGACCAAAGTCATCTTTACGTTCATGGAAAGCATCACGGGGATGATCAGGACTGCCATGAAGATACCGCGTCCCAGCTGAACCAGCTGCAAGCCGATAAAACGCCGCACTGTATCAACGTCCGAGGTGCAGCGCTGGATGATGTCACCCGTCTGAACCTTGCTGTGCCAGGCATAAGGCAGTCTCTGGATATGGTCGTAGAGACTATTTCGCAGACGGCGCGCCAGTTCTTCGGAAACTATTGCCGAGAGTTTTCCCCGCAGGAAAGTGAAACTGTGGGAGATCACAGACACCAGAATGATGGCAACCGCTGCGATCCAAAGATTTCCGGTCACAAAGCGAACCAGCACTCCGGGGTTGAAAAGCGAGCTGATGCCAAAGGGCAGATCAGCAGGTTTTCCACCCAGAACCGAATCCACAGTGAAGCGGATGATCAGGGGAGTGAGGAAGCTGAAACAAGCCGCGCCGATTATGCAAAGAATTGCAAACGCGTATTTTAGCTTCAGGTTTTGCATATACGATAAAACGAATTTATAGGCAGACATCTGTCTTTCTCCAGTCTTTCACTAAGACTTGATCAAAAAAAAATTTGGGGAGATCAGTTGGGGTGATCTATGCTATTGTTCTTCAGGAATCCGGGGGTTTTGATCGCTGAGGGAACGTTCCGATGAGTTCTGCGCCTTGCGCCGTTTGCGGGATATTTTCCTAAAGAGAAAAAGAGGTAAGATTCAGAGGGCTGAAGCAAGGATCAGAGTTAGGGCAAACACACTATTCGCTTTGGTTTTGGGATCCGTAACTGACTTTCTCATGGTTGTTTAACTCCTTATCCTTGTTATTTTGGGCTATGTTATTTTACTTTGGGGGATTGTCAAGAAAAAGTGACGAGTGACTTTCTTCAGGCTTTGATCCTCGCGCACAGCTTCTCAAGATAGACCGATTTCAGCTGTTTGGAAGCCATGGCGCGCTGCAGGGGAGGCAGTTTCAGGATGGCTCCCAAAATCGCTGCCAGAGCTCGGTGCGAGGCAAAATTCTGATTGTCAAAGATCAGGTTTTGCAGCTTGCCTTTCTCGAGGGCCATCAGCACCACCCGGTGCACTGAGTTTACCGGAGTGATGATCTTCTCCGCGCGCGGCTCCAGAAGCAGACAGGGGGTGGGACAGGCCCGCACGCAGACACCGCAACCCAAACAGACAGCCTCATCGATTTTGATCTTTTTGGCTTGTCCGGGCCCGGTCTCCATCCAGGAGATAGCTTCCACCGGACAGACTTTGAGGCATTTCCCGCAAGCAACGCACTTGCTGTTTTCAGCATGGGTGATATAGCCTGAAGTGTGAATGGCCTGCGTGGCTCCGTATTTCTTGGCTGCCAGCATGAATTCACAGCAACAGCTGCAACAATTACAGATAAAATTCACGCCCTGGCGCACGTTCTCTCCGCATTGCACCAGATTGTGTTCATAAGCCTGATGTAGCAGCTCCATGCCTTCGCTGACCTCGACTTTGCGCGCAAAACCTGCTTTGATCAAAGAAGTCCCGGCAGTGTTGAATGTCATGCAGATATCCATGGGAGCGTCACAAGCCATGCCTTTGTGTTCCATTTTATGACGGCAATAGCAGAGTCCGACCCCGATATTGGAAGCGGTTTTGATCACCTCGCTGGCCCGCTCCCAATCCAGAATATGGATCGCGCCCTCTCCGGAGAGCACTTCTTCCTGCACAAAGACTCTGCCCAGGCGGGTCTCACTGCCAAGCAGCAGATCTTTGATAAAGTCTTCCTCCACATTAAGATACTGGTAGTAAAGTTCGCTCAGCAGCTTCTGATCGACGTCGCCCCGGGTGCGCATCAACGAAAACTCAAAGAAGCCTGCCATCGGAGGAGGCAGCGTGTATTTGGTGGTTCCCTCAAAGTCCGCGTCCACCAGGATCGCCCGGGAAGCCAGTTCGTCCAGCACCTTGCGTGCTTCGGTCTCGCTCAGCTTCCAGATCCGCGCCGCGTCTTTGGCAGAAAAGGGCTTGATCGGCAATTGGGAGACCAGCTCTGCTTCACGTTTACTGAAGAGCAGTTCGAGAATGCGATAGAGGGTTTGGGAAGGCGGGGCTCCCTGCGGAAAGCGGTTCAGCCGCTCCTGCAGCTTGTAATAGGCTAGTTTTGCGGAGTGATGAGACATGGCGAACTCCTCATGAATTCAAAGTTATTGCAATTAGATGGACTTTGAGGATAATGTCAAGCAAGAAATCTTTGGTGTAGAGGTTTAGTGTACCGGCGCTCGCTTTAACGCCGATCTGTTTTCAACACAGAGACACAGCTTTACCGTAGTGTCGAATGCCGATCCGACAGCAGAGCACTCATCACTCATTACTCATCACTTATTCAACACAGAGGCACTGAGACACAGAGACACAGAGATATTCAGAGAGCGGAGGCTTCCCGTCACTCGTTACTCGTTACTCGTCACTCGTCACTTTCCAGATTATATTGTCATAGATAAATCCTGACATGAGGAGACAGGTTCATGGAACTGATGGAAGTCATAAAACAGCGGATCAGCGTGCGCAACTACCTGCCGGATCCCGTTCCGAGCGAGGTTTTGGAGGAGATTCTGGAAGCGGGACGGCTTGCCCCCAGCGCGCAAAATCGGCAGCCCTGGCGTTATATCGTGGTGCAGGGAACAGAGCAAACTGCAGCTCTGGCCAAGCATTGCGGTTTGATCGGGCTCTCCAATTTCTTTATCAAAAGCGCGCCGTTGGTGATCGTTGCCTGCGCGGACAGCAAAGCCAATCTACGTGTTAACAGCCAGGATTATTATCTGGTGGATACCGCCATCTCATTCCATCAGATGATCTTAGCTGCCACAAATCACGGGCTTGGCACTTGCTGGATGGCAGCTTTCAGTGAGAAGATCCTGAAGAAATATCTCCAGCTGCCTCCTTCCTGGAGAGTGGTGGCGCTCAGTCCCTTCGGTTATCCTACTGAAAACAAGGGATTATACGGAAAAGTGCTCTCCGCCTTCGCGGGCAGCAAGGACAGGCTGCCGCTCTCGAAGATTGTGCGTTACAGGTAGAGCAGGATGCCGATCCTGCTATAAAATTCAGTTCAGCAGCATCGGCATGCTGCTCTACATAAACCGTTGATTTAGCACAAATTCGTGCTGCTACCGGGGGAGGATCGAGGCATCCAGTCCCAAAGCCAGCATCTGCTCCAGAAGTATCTGCAGGGCTGGGTATTCTGTATAAAAATGTCCGGCGTCAAGGATCGGGATTTTGCTTTCCAGGAGATAGTGGTAGCTGATATCACCGGTGATCAGAACATCAGCTTTCTCTTCGGCTGTCCGGATCATGGAAGCTCCCGCGCCTCCGCAGAGAGCGATTCGGGGCACTTTGCTCTCCTCAGCTTGACCTGCCAGATAGTAACGCAGATAGGGAATCCCCAGTCTTGCTTTGGTCAGTTCTGCCAGTTCAAGCAGGCTCAGATCCCGCTCTGACTTGCAGATAAGACCCAGTCCGTAAATTGATTCCTCCGGATTTGATTTCAACCCGGTCTCGGAAGAGAGATGCGAGACCGGAATCAAGCCCAAAGCCAATGCCAGCGCGTGGTTGACACTGTGCTCTGCCACATCGAAATTGGTGTGTAGAGAGATCAGGGCAATTTTGTGCTCGATCAGGCGCAGCATCAGGGGGTCTGTCACACTGGAAGTCCCGCGTAGCCAGACCGGATGGTGGGTCAGGATGAGCTCTGCTCCGATCCTGATCGCATGCTCCAAAGCGTTGGGCGTGAGATCCAGACTGATAAGCACCCGCCTCACATCCCGGCTGCGGTCTCCCACCAGCAGCCCCACATTGTCCCAATCCAGAGCCAGTCCCAACGGCGCGAACGCCTCGATCTCCTCAAGTAATCTACTGATCTGCATGTCTTTAGTCCCGCATGATCCAAATAGCTTTTTCTTTATCTGTGGAAACCGGGAAACATTCCAGAATCTGCTCTTTGTTCTGTGGATCGGTGCTGTTCGGGAAGATCATCCGCAGCGCGGAAAGCCGGTCAAAGCTCTGTTCCAGCCCCGACAGCAGCTCAATGATCTGCTCTGTGCTGAAGCGGTAGCTATAGGCAGCGCTTTCCAGAAGAGCCAGTTTGTCCTTGCGTCCAGGACTGTCTTCTAAGGCATAGAGCAGATCTTCATAGGCTTCATCTTCGATCGGATAGCGATCCGGAACGGGAGTCAGCCGATCCTTAAGCCTGGGGTTTTTGGCTTCACTTTCTGCTTCCACAGGAGGTTTGGGGGCAATATAGCCTTCCCGGGAGGCACTGATATCCAGATCCCGGGGCAGAAGCTCCAGCAGGGCATAGCTTTCTTCCAGCAGTTTCTGCATCCGGGAAGCGGTATTTTGATCGGGTTCAGCAGAGGTCAGTTCTTCAATTTGCTTTAGTCGCATGGTCACTTGGTCGACAATGGTCCCGGTGAAGATCTTTGCATAGTTGACGTCTGATTGCTGCGCGGTCCTGACGGCAGCCCAAACGCTGTTCAACAGCAGGCAGATCCCCAGGATAAGTATCACTTTTTTCATATAGTTTCTCCTGTAAACAGATGATTTTATCGGCATCCGGTATTCATGAGACCCAGCCTGCAGCTCTGCCAGATTCTGACAAGGAAAAAGCTGCGGGAAGAGATTTTGCTTGACATGATTCGCCTTTGGGAGGAAGATAATCAGTTCAATGAATAAATTTTACGTTTATGGCAAGGCAGTGCTGGCGATGCTTTTTTGGGCAGTGACCTTTGTCTGGATCAAGATCGCGTTCGCGGCCGGCTACCGTCCTTATGAGATCGTATTCCTGCGTCTGCTGTTGGCAGCGGTGCTGCTCTTTGCCGTGATGTCGATCACCAAAAAGCTGCAGCGTCTGTCCCCCCGGGACACGCTCTGGATGATGCTGGTGGCTTTCTGTGAGCCCTTTGCCTACTTTGTGGGAGAAGCCAACGGTTTGCAGTATGTCAGCTCGACTCTGGGTTCGCTGATCATTTCACTTATCCCGATCTTTGGCGCTGTAGCCGCATGGCTGATCCTGCGTGAAAAGATCACCTGGCTGATCATTGCCGGTTTGCTGGTTTCGACCTTGGGGGTGGTGATCATGAGCCTGGGTTCGGGAGATCTGAGCGCCACCCTGAAAGGCATCCTCTTCATGCTGTTGGCAGTGTTTGCGGGGATGTTCTATGGCATCACCGTGCGTCAGCTCACGCTCAAATACTCCGCGCTCACGATCGTGGCCTGGCAGAGTTTGTTTGGTCTGCTCTATTTTATTCCGCTCTTCATATTTTATGACGGCAGTCATTTTATTGCCATGCAACACAGTGCTTTGGGACTGGTCACGATTGCCGGGATGTCGCTCTTTGCCTCGGTGGGCGCTTTCATGCTTTACACAGGTGTGATCAGGGATCTGGGCGTGATCAAGAGCAATATATTCACCAATCTGATCCCGGTCTTCACTGCCTTTTTGGCATTCTTCATTTTGGGGGATGTCTTCACCCTGCGAGCGGGAATCGGCCTCACTTTGACCCTGACAGGGCTGCTGCTCTCACAGGCTCAGGACTTGCGGCGTATACTGCGCAGATCGGCTCAAAGCTGCCCCTGAGTATGGAATAATTAATGCTTATATACTATTGTAATAGAATAAATATAATCTGGAGGTGTTATGCGCCCTGAAAACGGGAAGCTGATCCTTATTCTGATCCTGCTTTTGGCTGTGGCCGGTATCGCGGCTCAAAGCGTTTCATATTCGATGACCCCTGCCTCTGCCAAACCGGGAGAGAAAGGGACTCTGCGTGCCACATTGACCATACCCGCAGGCAAGCATCAGTCTCACAATCCCTTGGGTGAAGAGTATTTCCTGCTGGAAGTCTCGCATCCTGATCTGGTCTTTGGTCCCACCGTCTATCCCAAAGCGCACAAGATAGTCTCTGCCGAGCAATGGGATTACAGCGGTTCTGTCACTATTAGCAGAACTTACACCGTGAAGAGCACTTCCAAGCCGGGTGTCAAAGCGCTCAAGCCCGTGCTCACCTATCAGATGTGTCTGGAATCCGGCATGTGCGAACCTCCCGTTGATGTGGAAGGAAGCGCCAAACTGACAGTAGTCGCTGCCACTGAAGAGAAGCCTGAGGAAAATCCGGATCAGGCTGTCAGTTCTGATGACACGGTCATGGTTGCGGCTCCTGTGGTCTCAGACAGCACGGCAACTGAATCCGCTCCCGCAGAGGCACCCGCCAAATCCCCTCTTTCCAAGATCTTAAAGTATCTCCTGCTGGCCTTTGTGGGCGGCATAATCATGAACTTTACCCCCTGCGTCTTGCCGGTGCTCACCATTCGTGCCATGAGCATCGTAAATCAGGCGCATGAAGACCGCAGCCAGATCTTCAAACACTCGATGGCCTATGCTTTAGGCGTGATGGTTTCCTTCATAGCGCTCGCCATCGTGTTCATAATCTTGAAAATGGCAGGGGAATCCGTGGGCTGGGGCTTCCAGTTCCAGAGCATCACCTTCACTTTGGTGCTCACCTCGATCATCTTCGTCTTTGCATTGGCTCTGCTGGATGTTTTCCTGATCGGAGCCCCGGGTATGACCGCAGCCTCCAAGGCTTCTGCCAAAAAAGGCTTATCGGGCTCTTTCTTTGGTGGCATCTTTGCCTTTTTACTGGCCACTCCCTGTTCCGCTCCGCTTTTGGGCACCGCCGTGGGCTTTGCCTTCAGTCTGCCTTCCTGGTTGATGCTGGTCTTTTTTGCTTTGATCGGTCTGGGCATGGCTTTGCCGTTCATATTGATCGGACTCTCTCCCAAGGCTTTGAAGATCATCCCCAAACCCGGTGAATGGATGAATATCTTCAAGGAAGTGATGGCGTTTGTGTTGTTCTGGTTAGTCTACACCATGCTCAAGAGCGTGCTGGGGCTCACCTCGGGAGATTACCTGCTGCAGGTACTGTTCTATCTGGTGATTCTGGGCTTTGCGGCCTGGATGTACGGACGTTTCGTGCGTCCCGAACATTCCAAAGCCACCCAGTGGATCTTTACCCTGCTCACCATTGGCGTGATCGTCTTTGCTGCCATGAAATTCCTGCCCTACAAGGAGACTGCCGTCAAGGCAAGTTCAGGAACCGAAACCGGACTGCTGCGTCCTGCTCCCCATGCCCCGGAAGGTTGGTATGAATGGTCTCCGGCTTTGATGGAAAAGCTGCTGGCGGAAGACGCTCCCGTCTTTGTGGATTTCGGAGCCGCCTGGTGTAAGAACTGCGCCTCCAACGAAAAGAACGTGCTTTTTACCGACGATATCCTGCAGGCTTTCAAGGCCAAAGGCGTAATCCTGCTAAGGGGAGACTATACCAAAGAGAATCCCGAGATGCTGGCCTGGATGAAGAAGCACGGACGGGTGGGAGTTCCCTTCAACGCCCTGTATGTGAAGGGCAAAGAGACCCGCCTCTTTTCCGAGCTGCTCTCCAAAAAGATGATCCTCTCTGCCTTGGAAGAAATTAACGGAGCCCAGAAATGAGATATTTAATCAGTTTAGCCCTGATCTTAGCAGCCTTGCTGCTGGTTTCTTGCGACCGCTTTACGCGGAACAATGAGCCCATAGACTTCAACGCCGACATCTTCACGCCTCTTGCCAACCGCCTCAATTCATCGGATGGCACAGATCTGAGCGCGGTAATGGGAATGTATAGCGAGAACTATCTGCACAATGCGGTGAACAAAACCCAGCGCGAGGCCTTCTACCACTCGCTGTACAGTCTGTATGGAACACAGATCAGCTTCCAGCCTGTGTTCACAAATTACAATGCCGCCACCCAAAGCGTGAATTGGGAGCTGCAGGTCTTTGCCACAGGCGCCAGGAATCCGCTGCAGGTCTTTGCTTTCAACGATGAGAAGATAGTGCAAAGCGGAGAGAGCTGGCTCTTTGTGGGCAATCAGGTCGCTGATCTGGATCAGGGCTCCCGCAGACGGGTCTTTATCGAAAGCTTTACTTACACCACCTGCCCCAATTGCCCGCTCGTCGAAGAAGTGATGCACAATCTCCAGATCCAGTATCCGGCTCAGTTCAGCTATCTGGAATACCACATCGGAGATCTCTTGCAAGCCCCCGGAAACATGAATATATTCAGCTACTACGGTCCCAGCCCCATGCCGGCCTCGGTCTTTGGTGGTTTACAAAAGCAGATTGGAGCCAATCCGGAAGCTCTGGAGGCATATGTCTCTTTTGTGCTGGGTCAATTGGAAAACTATCCCGGTTGGTTGCTGAGCCTCATGCAATACAGTTTCACCGGCCAAACTTTCAACGGCAGTGTGGTGCTGGGTCCGAACGTTAATTCCAGCAGCACCCTCCCCGCAAATTCGAAGCTGAAATTCGCTCTGATCGAGAAAGTCTCCAGCGCCACCAATGCTGCCGGAGTACCCTGTTCCAACGTAGTTTTAGCCAGCGGCATGATGGATATCAGCCAAGCAAACATCGGATCCCGGATCGATTTCAGCCTGCCCTTCACCGGAACCCTGCCTTCAGATACCTCGCTCGTGGTCTATCTGCAGGAACATCCCACCGTCTTTGCCAATAACGCCGCCATTCACAACGGCATAGAAATCCCGCTGCTCAATATTCCCACAAGATAAATGGAGGATTCATGAAACGCCTTATAATAATCGTCTCGATCATGCTTTTTGCCACTCTGCTGCTTGCCGATCCGATGCCGGATTTCAAGCTGCAGGATATGAACAACAAAGATCTCAGCCTTGCGGAACTGCTGAATAAAGGCCCCGTTATCGTGGATTTCTGGGCTTCCTGGTGCAACCCCTGCAAGACTTCCATGCCTTACTTGAACGACCTCGCGCTCAAGTATGACAGCCTCACCGTGGTGATGATCTCCGTGGATGCCGCCAAGGATATCACCAAGGCCAAAAACTATCTCAAGAGCAAGGATTTCAAATTCACCGCGCTCTTTGACAGCGACAAAGCCCTCTCCAAAAAGCTGAACGTCTCCAGCGTGCCCCACACCTTTATACTGGATAAGACCGGTGAGATCATCTACTCTCACATCGGCTTCGAGCCCGGTGCCGAGATCGAATATGAACACTATATCCGTCAACAACTGAATCTTCCCACCGAGGCGGAATAGGCTCTATGAAATCAAGGCTGATCGTCATTATCTTTCTGCTGTCAGTGCTTTTCAGCCTGAACGCGCAAAGCACCCCCCAGATTTCGGGACTCAACGAAATGCAGTTCATCTACCGCACTGCCCCGGACTCTCTGAATGCCTATTTCAGGGATAGTTTCGGCTTCAATCTGGACTACCGCAACTTTACTTTTGGCATGAAATTCATTGCTGAATTGCCCAAATATTCCGTCAATCAGGATGAACTGATCGACGAGCTTTGG
The DNA here is from genome assembly GCA_022711455.1 of Candidatus Cloacimonadota bacterium. Lineage (GTDB taxonomy): Bacteria > Cloacimonadota > Cloacimonadia > Cloacimonadales > Cloacimonadaceae > PHBP01. The sequence continues at coordinate 4,557 of JAKLEY010000039.1, read as the reverse complement.
CCCTATCTTCTCTCCGCAGGCTGGAAAGAGCTCTACGTCAAGTACGAGCAGGATTCCTTCTCCATTCTGGCAGGGAATATGAGCGAAACATTCGGCAGCGGAATGAATTTCCGGGCCTGGGAAGATATTGAATTTGATGAAGATAACCGGCTCACCGGATTTTCTTTGAAATATGACAACAAGATCAAGCTGAAAAGCCTCTACGGTGCCATACCCAGCACTAACGACCACTCCATCCTGGAGGACCCAATGCTGGATCTGGCTTATGGACTGGACGCGCTTTATCCCGTGCTGGATCTGCTTTCCCTGGGTGGAACGGCTATGGCTATGCGCACTTCAGCAGATGACGGAAGATACAACCAGCGTGATATCTTTGGCGGGCGTCTGCTCTTCAATCTGGATCCCGTGGAAGTGAACGCGGAATACTCCGGCTCCAAGCTTTACAAACGAGAAAACGGTCTCCCTGCCCAAAACGGCAGCGCGATCTATTCCACAGCCAACGTGAACCTCTATCCCTTCACAATTGGCGCTGCTTACAAGCGTTACGACCAATTCAGCTACCGCCTGCAGGATCTGCCCATGGCAAATTATCATAACGAGCCTTTGGAAGACCTCAATCCCGGGCTCAGCGAAGAGGGATTGCAGGGCATGCTAACCTGGAGCGCGGCTGATAATCTATCCTTCAATCTGGACTATGCCGAAGCCTGGAACCTTGAGCAAACCAAGCACATGAACGATCTTTATGCCGCGGTGGACTACACCATTGGCTCCTCCTTCATCGGAGCTGAATTTTCTCATCTTGAAAAGCAAAATGAAGAGAATGACACCTGGCAAAAAGAGCTCACTCCTGCCCTCCATATCGCTTTCCCCTTTGTGGGCAGAACTCTCAGCCTCAAAGCCCAGCACAAATATCTCGCCAAAGAAAAGCTGGAGACAGTGGACGGGGTCTATGGTCCGGTCATCACGGATCATTGGGAACCCAGATTGCAGGCTGATATCGCGTTCGGCAAGCTGGCGCTCTCCGCTTCTGCGCAGTCCAATTGGGAAGACATGGGCGCGGTCATGGATTCGCAATACTGGACCAATTTTGAAGCCAAGTATTCAGCTTTCACCCACACCGATCTCACCCTTTTTGTGGGACGTGAAGCCGGCGGAAAAGTATGTCGCAATGGCATTTGCCGCTACGTCGCCCCCTTCCAGGGCATCAAGTTTGAAGTGGCCACCCGCTTCTGAATCATAAGGATAAACCATGAAATATTACGTCTTAATACTGAGCTTAGTGTTTGCAGTCGCCCTGACTGCAAGCCCCGCCTACTTCCCTTTAAGTTCGATCGCGGAAGGTTTTTACTCCACCGGATGCGTAAGTTGCCTCGATGGGCTGGCGGGGATGAATATACTCGATGACAGTGCCCACAATGGCGAATTCATCAACATCCGGCACTACATCAACAGCGGCGCGCTCTCAAACCCTTCCTCGGACGCCCGGTTTGACCATTACCAGGTCTTTGGCACTCCGTCCTTCATCCTCAACGGCAAGACCCGCATCGATGGAGGAGGTTCCTGGATCGCAGATGGCAGTGAATATCTGAATGCCTACAAGAACTATCGCTTTGGAGATTCTCCGCTCAAGATGAATCTGAGCAGTTGGAGTGCGGCCACCGGTCAGCTTTCCGGAACGATCGAGATGATCTCACCAACTTTTAACATCACTAATCAAAAGAAATACTACGTGCTGGTGGAAAACGACGTCACCACTGAGGCCAGCCACATAGTGCGGGATATGGCTTTCGAGACTATTTCGCTAAGTGGACTCGGCAATGTGAACAATTTCAGCCATACTTTCACCATCAATCCTGGCTGGAACCAGAATAATCTTTGGGTGGCAGTCTTTGTGCAGATGGATGACGATACGATTTTACAGAGCGTCAGTTCTCTCCCTCTGCCCGCCTACAACCTGCGCGCGGCTATGGATTGGGAACCCCGGGTGGTGGTCACAGGCAATTCCACCTTTACTTCCAATCCTTTCTGGGTCTTCAATCTGGGTAATGCCGAAGACTACACTATGCAGATCGTGGTCGATTCAGCCCCTGCCAATTGGTTCTTCAACTACTGTGATGAAGAAGGATATTGCTTCCCGGGCAGCGTTGCCTTGCCGATCTATCTGCCGGCAAACTCCACCAAAGCTCTGCATTTGAACGTCATCACCGGTGCCAGTGGAATCGCCCAGGTGCGTTTCCAGTTCAATTCACCCAATCTGGGCACCTACGACATCCCCTTCAGATTGCTCACAGACGACGTCAGCGTGTCCGACCCCAGCGTGAGCCCTGCCGCCCTCAAGCTCGGAGCTGCCTGGCCAAATCCCTTCTCTTCCGAGCTTAATCTTAGCCTGGAAAGCACTAAGGATCTGCCTCTTGCCACCCTTGAGATCTATAACCTCAAAGGTCAGAAAGTGGATAGCATCTCCCGCAATTCCATCCAATCCGGAACGACCGTACTGAGCTGGATCCCCTCCGCTCAGCTGCCTTCCGGAGTCTATTTCATGAAGCTGCAAGGATCTGAGGCGAAACCGCTTAAGGTTCTGCTGGTGAAGTAATTAAAGACATTAAGAATCAAAATTTAAGAATTAAGGGCGCCCGGTTGCGCCCTTTACTTTTCCTGCGCGATAATATTATTGACAGTTTTAATAGTTTTCGGATATGTGTAACTCCGTGTGTGAATCTCTCCCAAACTATCCTTATAAAAGCTAAAAAAGAGGAACGATCATGTTTTGTTTTGCGTATGCGTCTACAAATTGGAATTATGACAGCCTGAAGACAGGAAAACTGCTGCCGACACCGGACGGCAAGCTGTTCTACACTGCACCCCAAAAGCCAAGGAGCGATAGTTTCGTGATCGAAAACGAAGCAGAGATCCTGATCCTGGAAGGCGTGGTGGCAAACGCGTCCCGGCTGATCACCGAGCTGGGCTTGCAATCCTTGCCCGATCTGATCGGTCGGTGCATCGGACAAAACTCTCTGCTGGCAAAGCTGCACGGACAGTTTTTTATCGCGCGGTATGACAAAATCCTGCGTGAATTCAAAGTCTTTGGCAACGTCACCCAAAGCGTGAGGATCTATTTCTACGATCAAGACGGCATCTTCATTGTTTCAGACAAAATCAGAACCATTGTGAAGCTCCTGCTCGACAACGGGATCAGGTGTTCCGTCGATGAGCTGGGAGCCCGGATGCTGCTCAGCTATCGTCATATGCTGGAGAACTATACGACTATCCGCCAGATCAAAAACATTGGCTGGGCCGGAGCTCTTTGCTACCGGGACGGCAAGCTCAGCCATAGCAGATACCTGAAGTGGAAGCCCGAAACTATCCAAAGAACTGCCAAACAAACATATAGTGATCTCACAGATATCTTCAGCAGCTCTGTTCAAGACGTCCTGAATTCGGATGGAGACCGCAAGCATCTGGCTTTTCTGAGCGGTGGTCTGGACTCCCGCATGACAGTTTATACCACGCACAAGCTCGGTTGCCGTGATCTGACGGTCCTGAATTTCTCCGATCCGGGTTATCTGGATGAGACCACTTCCAAAGCCATCGCCGACGAGCTTTCCTACAAACTGATCTTTCACTCCCTGGCAAACGGCGATTATCTGAAAAGCGTGGAAGACAACCTGGTCTATAACGAGGGGCAGATCTCAACTTACGCTGCGGCGCATCTCTACAGCGGAATCCGCAGCCTCGACCTCAATCCCTTTGGCACCATCCAAAGCGGACTCTTCGGAGAATTGATCAAGGGCTTTTGTCTGCATGCCAAACAGCACAGCAAAGCCGATCCCCTGGCCTCGCTGTATTCCAAAACGAAGTTTTCAGGTTGGAGTCCCCAGCTCTCCGCAATCGCCGAGAACTATCCCAATCAAGAGCAATTCTTCCTGTGCAACGTGGGATTCAACGGCATGATCAACGGTGATCTGGCGTGTTACCAACTCTCGCACAGCCTTTCACCCTATCTGGACCCGACTTTTATCCAATACACGCTCAGCATAGACCCGGCTTTGCGCTATCAGAACCGCTGCCAGATAAACTGGATGAAAACCCACTATCCTCAGGCGGCAAAACATAATTGGGATCAGATCAATGCCCCGGTGAGCCTGCCTTTCTGGCTGATCCGAGCCCGCTTCCTGATGAGATGGGGAGGCAACCGGATCAAACGTCAGCTCACAAACCAACCCAGCCGGCTCAGCATGATCCCGCATGACTACTGGTGGCAGCAGAATCCCGGTTTACGCAAGAATTTTCATGACAATATCACCCGCTTAAGTGGTGTGAAACAGAGCTTTAGCAAAGAATTGCAACGGGATCTGAATGCCATGCTGGCCAGCTCGGTCTTCAGTGACCGCTATTCTGCCTATTCACTGCTCCAGAGCTGTGAATATCTGCTCGTAACATAGGCTTCAGAGCCTGTGAAATAACTAACAATGACAATGCAAGCTAAGGGCGTCATACAGTCTGAATTTGTCTGAAAATCGGCTGTAGATGCCCCACTTTTTTCTAATGGGGGCGATA
>JAKLEY010000038.1 GCA_022711455.1 Candidatus Cloacimonadota bacterium | reverse complement strand
AGCGGCTACATGGCGCGCGCGGCTTTCATTGCGGATAAATTCATGCGCCGGATCGGACTGCCCGGAAAGGCCTTCATCCCTCTCTTAGTGGGCTTTGGCTGCACAGTTCCGGCAATTATGGCAACCCGCACCCTGGAAAGCAAACGCGATCGCGTCTTCGCATCGCTGCTTACCCCCTTCATGTCCTGCGGGGCCAAGCTTCCGGTCTACACTTTTCTGGGCATGATGTTCTTTCCGCGCAGGGCTGATCTGCTGATCTTCGGGCTCTATTTCGGAGGGGTGATCATGGCCCTGCTGAGCGGACTGCTGCTCAAGAAAACCATCTTCAGAAGCGAGCCTGGGAATTTCGTGATGGAGCTTCCGCCCTACCATGTGCCCACTTTCAACGGAATCTTTTTGCACACCTGGCATCGCCTGAAAGACTTTGTGCTGCGCGCAGGAAAGACCATTCTGCTGGTGATAATCTGCATCAATATCCTGCAATTGATCTATCTCCCCAGTCCGTTTACCACTCCGGGAGAGGACAGACCCAAAGAGACCGTTCTCCAGATCGGCGGAAAGCTGATCACACCGCTCTTGCAGCCCATGGGGATCGAGAAGGACAACTGGCAGGCATCGGTGGCTCTGATCTCCGGGCTCTTTGCCAAGGAAGCCATCGTGGGCACCATGCAAAGCCTCTACCAGCCTGCAAAAGAGGGTGATAAACTGCAAGACAGCATCCACAAACGCTTTGGTAGCCTCAGTGCAATTCTCGCCTACCTCTTCTTCGTGATGCTCTACAGTCCCTGCGCTGCTGCCCTGACCATGCTTTGGAGGGAACACGGCAGCCGCTGGATGCTCTTCTCTTTTGTCTATCTGACAGCTTTGGCCTGGATGATCGCCACCCTGATCTTCCAGCTCGGCTCCTGGAACACCCGGTCCCCGCTCTGGATCGGGCTTATCCTCGCTGTCTCCACGGCTTTTTATCTATCTTTGAAATTACTCGGCAAAAAGGATAAACATGCTCTCACCACGTAACCGCGTACGCCTCAGAAACTGGGGACGCAGTCTGGCTCCGCGACCCAAACGCTGTAATCTCTGCCCCGGAGACTGCCGGGAAATGTCCGATCTGCCAAGCGGTTCCAAAGCCATCGTGCTATGTAATCATGACACCAGAACCATCGAGCGTGGCCTCTATCTGGGCGCGAGATTAGAGATTTACCGTAATGAAGAGGATGAACCCAACCTGATCGTGGCTGTTCAGGACAGCAGATATGTTCTGGACCGCAGGATCGCGCGCTCGATCAGGGTTAAAGTGGTATAGGGATTAGGGATTAGGGATTAGGATAGTACAGGCGCTCGCCGTAGCGCCATCTCCGGATCCCCGGGCTTTGTCCCAAGGAAGGCGCAACGGCGAGCGCCTGTACATTAGAGCTTGACTAAAAGCTGCTCTGTCATTATATTGCCCTTATGAAGATTTGCATCGTCTCAAATTCACACCCGTCCAACGACATTCGCCTCTATTACAAGCTGGCACACAGTTTGGCGAAGCTGGGCGAGGTGCATCTGATCACCACCACGGGGGTCTCGAACAGCAGCCTCAACCCCTTTCAGGAGACGGTGAACAGCGAATCCAACTGGGGCTCGCTCTCCTTGCTCTACCACACCGCGCGAAAGTACAAACCCGATCTGGTGATCTGTGTGGAGCCCGCGACGGTTCTGGTCGGCTTGCTTTTACGTTTAACCTGCAGATCAAAACTTGTCTTCGACGTGCATGAATTCTTCCCGGATGCGTTTGCGGAGCGCTTTCCGCTGCCTTTCAGATTGCCCGCGAAATACTTTTACCTGGCTCTGGAGAAATGGCTGGAACGCAGGGTGCAGCTCACCATTGGGGTCAACCGTGAGATTCTGAAGGAACTGGTTCCGGCTTCGCGTCTGGACAAGGCTCTCTACCTCCCGAACTACCCTGTTAAAAACGTCTGGGATCTCTCTTGTGAAGTGCCCGGAGGAATCGGCGAGCTCTGTGAAATGAGTTTTGACCTGATCTATATCGGGGGACTGACGGAAGATCGGGGCATCTTCAAGCTGCTCAAGGTGATCAGCTATCTCAAAGCCGATTTCCCGAACCTCACCGTGCTGATCGTGGGCAAGTTCTTTAATGAAGAAACTCAGAGCCGCTTCAATTCGGACGTTACCAATTATAATCTCAATAAACACATCTATTATCAAGAATGGATCCCCGCGGAGAAGATCGGGCTGCTGCTCAAACGCAGCCGCTTCGGGCTCTGGCTCTTCAATCCGCGCAATCGCAGAATGAGCCAGGCCATGCCCCTGAAAGTGATGGAATACCTTGCTGCTGGACTGCCCGTGGTGACTGTCAAGACCCCTCTGATGAGCGCTCTGATCGAGAAAAATAAGCTCGGTGCTGCGGCAAGCTTTCAAGCCCTGCCGATCGCCAAAGCCCTTGGTGACTTGCTCACTCTAAGTGAAAATGATTATCAGGCCATGAGCAAACGCTGCTCGGATATAGCCGAAAGCCGCTTCAATTGGGAAGCTGTGGAGCCTGAACTGCTTTCCGCTGTGAAAGCGCTCTTCACCCCATAAGCAAAGATGCGCATCCTTTACATCAGCTACTTCTATCCCCCTTTGGGCGGACCCGCCGCACTGCGCAACACCGCTGTGGTGAAGCATTTACGTGCCTCAGGCTGGGAAATCGATGTGCTCACGGTGCGAGATCCGGAATACAACTATCATGATGAGAGCCTGGAGGATATGGCGTCCAGCGTTATCCGCGTTCCATCCCTGGATCCGATGTCCATCCTCAAAAAACTGCGTTTTAACAAGGCTAAATCTGCCGGAACGCTCTACCGCCAAACTCCGGAAAGCCTCAAACTCAAGCTGCGCCGGCTCTTTCCTCTCGATGACAAATCTCCCTGGCTGCCCTTTCTGATCCGCAGCGCTAAACAGCTGATGGCCAAGCAGAAGTATGACCTGATCTATGTCTCCTGCGGTCCTTTTTCCTCCGGATTGGCAGCATGGAAACTAAGCCGTTCCTCGGGAATTCCCTATGTCTATGACGCGCGTGACTATTGGACCCTGCTCTCTGATTATCAGCTGCAAGGCTGGTCCAGACAGCTTTCCCGCAGCTGGGAAGCCCGGATCCTGAAAGCAGCAGCTCTCGTGGTCACAGCCACGGACGGAATCAGAGAGGATCTGGCGGATGGCTTTGGCGCTTATCTTCCGGATAAAAGTCTGACAGTCTTCAACGGCTGGGACGAGGATGAGTTTCAAGGCTTGGAAGCCTCTGAGCCGGAGGATTTTATCCTCTCTTATTATGGCAACATCTATGCCCGGCGCAGTCTGAGCGCTTTCTATGCGGCTGTCTCTAAGTTACAAAGGGAGAATGCCCTGCCTCCAAACACCAGGATCAGGCTCTATGGCAGCTTCAACCGGGAAGTGCTCCAGGAGATCGCAAGCAGCGGAATCCAAGCTCTGATCGAGCTTATCGAACAACTCCCGCATCGGGAAGCGCTGCAATCCATGTTGAATTCTTCCGTGCTGCTTTTGGTGATCAACAGCAGCAGTCCGCGCGGCACCCTCACCTCCAAGGTCTTTGAATATCTCCGCACCCGCAAACCGATCCTGGCCATGGTTCCGGCTCACAAAGAAGCCGCAAAGCTGCTAAATTCCTGCAATCATGACTATCTCTGCGCGATGGAATCGGTGGATGGCATTGCGCAAACTTTACGGCGTTTGATCTCTGAGAGGGGTATAAAGAAAGACTATCTCTGCCCCGTGGAACTCAGCCGTAAAGCGCAGATCAGCAGATTGGAAGCCAGATTGAGCGAGCTGGTGCATCAGCCCAAAAAGTAGCCCAGAACTCCCGCGCCCAGCATCAGCAAGACCGGATTGGGCTTGTAGCGCCAACTGATCAGCATTGCCAGCGCAAAAACGCCATAGGAAAACCAATCAAGCAAGGCCCCCTGTCCGATCAGGATCCCTGCTGCCGCGATCAACCCTATCGCCAAGAGCCGCAAGCGTTTGAAGATCGCGCTGAACCAGGGTTTATGCTTCAATTTCAGATACGATATGGTGATGATCAACATCAGGATCACCGAGGGCAAAATCACTCCCAAAGTGCAAAAGAACGAGCCCCAAAAACCCGCCCTGCGGTAACCGATAAAGGTGGCAGCGTTGATCGCAATGGGTCCGGGAGTCATTTGCGAGATCGCCACGATATCGGCAAATTCGCTCTGTGTGATCCAGGCGTGTTTGAGCACCACCTCCTGCTGGATCATAGCCAGAATGGCATAGCCGCCCCCAAAACTGAAGAGGCTGATTTTCATGAAAGTAAAGATCAGATCAAGATACAACATGGGGTGCAGGGGTGGAGGGGTGCAGGGGTGTAGGGAGTGGTGAAGTGGTGGAGTGGTGAAGTGGTGAAGTGTACAGGCGCTCGCCGTAGCGCGTATCCCCGTCATTCCAGCGGAGGCTGGAACCCAGTTTACGTTCTTTTTCCGTCTTTTTCCGCGCTTTTCCGTGTTCCGTCATTCGTGCAAATTCGTGCCAGTTCGTGTTATCAAAGATCCCTGTCATCCATTTTTTCCCTTTGATCCGCGTTCCGATCACACCGGATTCCTCTTCAGAATGATCAAGCTCTCTATCACGGCATAAACTATTGTGACAATTATCAGATAGATCGGGCTCACATCCAGGAAGCCCACCAATATCGCAGCCGACAGCGGAAACCAGAAATTCGTGATCCGAATCCCTCCGGCTTTGGACATCTGCATCACCGGAATCGCGATCAGGGCAACCACCGCGGGTCTGAGTCCGTGAAAGATCCTGCGCGTGGCGTCCAGATCTGAGACCAGACCGAAAAAGATCGCGATCACCAGGATCGTGATAAAGGAGGGCAGCACCGTTCCAGCCACCGCGATCAGCATTCCGGGCAGCTTCCCGATCCGGTAACCTATGTAAACACTTATATTTGCGGCAATGGGACCGGGACAACTCTGCGAGGCGGCAAGACCGTCCAAAAACTCTTCATCACTCAGCCAGTGCTGCTTTTCCACGATCTCCCGTCTGATCAGCGGGATCATGGCATAGGCGCCTCCAATCGTGAAAGCGCCGATCTTCAGGAAGACAAAGAACAACCTCAGCAGCAAGGCTTTAGCTTCCCTTGATCCTGGCTTCCACCAGAGCGATAAGCTCCGGCAGTAATTGGGATTCCGGCACTTTCTTCAGGATCTCGCCATGGGCAAAAAGCAAGCCTTCTCCCTGACCTCCGGCGATCCCAAAATCCGCTTCCCGGGCTTCTCCGGGACCGTTTACCGCACATCCCATCACGGCTATGGTGAGATCTTCATTGGCATAGGGTGCCAAAGCTTGTTCGACCCGCTCTGCCAGCTGAATCAGATTGATCCGGGTGCGTCCGCAGGTGGGACAGGAGATGATATTCAAGCCCCCGCGCAATCCCAGAACCTTCAGAATTTCTCTGGCAGCCTTGATCTCCAGGATAGGATCGGCTGTCAGTGAGACCCGGATCGTATCCCCGATCCCCTCTGCCAGCAACAAGCCCAGCCCGATCGAGCTCTTAATGCTTCCCTGCAGCAGCGTTCCGGCTTCCGTGAGCCCCAAATGCAAGGGATAATCGACCGTTTGGCTGAGCAGACGGTAACTATCCAGCATCAGATCCAGTTGCGATGCTTTCACAGAGATTTTGATCTGCTCATAATTCAGTTCTTCCAGGAGGTGAATATGCCCCAAAGCCGCTTCCACCATGGCTTGAGCGGAGACGCCATATTTGGAGATCAATTCTTTGGGCAGGGAACCGCTGTTGACTCCGATCCGGATCGGAACCTGCTTTTCTTTGGCAGAAGCCACCAGCAGTTCGACCCCTTTGTGGGAACCAATGTTTCCGGGATTGATCCTCAGTCCGTCGATTCCGTTATCGAGGGCCGCCAGGGCAAGTTTGTAGTCAAAATGAATATCCGCGATCAGGGGGACAGGACTATTCCGCTTGAGTCCCGGAATGGCAGCAGCATCCTCCAAATCCATAACACTAAAGCGGATAAGCTCTGCACCCGCATTCGCCAATTGCCTAATCTGAGCCGTTGCGGCATCGAGCTCGGAAGTCTTGGCTGTGAGCATCGATTGAATCGAAACCGGAGCTCCACCCCCGATCAACACGTCTCCCAGCTTGATTTGTCTGGTCTGTTTTCGCTCTATTTTCATCATGAGACAAGCTCACCGCTTTCAGCTTATTTTGTCAATGCCTTTCCTCGCACGAGAAGCTGGCCTGAGTTTTTCCATTTGACAGATATGTAGATATCAGGCAAGCTGCAAAAAAAGTTAAAGTGAGACAAGACATATGATTGCTGATAAACCCACCTGCTCCGGAGGCATCCCGAGCCAACTGGTTCATGCTCTGGAGGAGATCTGGAGCGTGATGCCTGAGCTCAAGGCCAGGCTCTTTTCCTGCTTTGGGCAAACGGGATTTATGAAGCTGAACGTGAGCCCGGAGGAAATCTTATCCATTATAATGGCAGATAAGGACTTCCAGAGCTATAAGAAAGCCTCTCTGGCGGAATCGGAAGCGCGCTGGAAACAGAATGTGGCAGATAGCCCCGGGGTGAGATGGAACTCAAGCAAAGCCATCTTTGAAAAGACTTTGGACCAGGTCGCCAAGAGTTTCGCGCTCAAGCTGCAGAATCTGGTGAAGAATTATCCGGAGGCCTGGCCTGGAGTTAAATAGGCCACGGAAAAGCACGGAAAAAACGGATAACACGGATCGGGCTGGAATTATGGGGATTCTGGTATCGCGAATGTTCATGAGTTAACACGCAGGGACAATGTAAGAACAATTGAACACGGAAAAGCGCGGAAAAAGACGGAAAAAGAAACTGGATTCCAGCCTTCGCTGGAATGACGGAAGGGAAGCTTGAATGACGGAAGGGGAGTTGGAATGAAGGGCTTTGACGTCGCTGGAATGACGGAAGGAGCTTTAATGACGGGGATAGGCGCTACGGCGAGCGCCTGTACACTTCACCACTCCACCACTTCACCACTCCACCTCTCCACCCCTCCGAAAGAAGAGCTGGACAATCCCGCTTTCTCCGGTTATCATATCCCTATCATATAATAAAAGGAGATACCATGATCAAGATCAATCCTTATCTCAATTTCAACGGCAATTGCCTGGAAGCCTTTGAGTTTTATAAATCGGTATTTGGCGGAGAATTCCCCTACCTGTCCAGATACAAAGATATGCCCGCGGATCCGGATCATCCTCTGCCTAAAGAGTTTGAGGACAGAATTATGCACATGAGTCTGATCATCGAACCGGGAAACGTTCTGATGGGCGCGGACGTCGTCGAGATCTTCGGCCAGAAACCGGCAGCCTTCAACGGTAATGTGGAGCTGATGGTGAATGCCGCAAACAAAGCCGAATTGGACGCCATCTGGGCCAAACTGTCTGCGGGAGCGACGGTTAACATGCCCCCGGAAGAAGCTTTCTGGGGAGATTATTTTGGCGCTTTGACCGATAAATTCGGTGTCAAATGGATGCTGATCTGCCCTGTTCACCCGGAACAGAATTAATGCGCAGTAAAAACAGATTCTGAACGTAATATTTTCAGGGAGGTAGCCATGAAGCTAACCGTTTTAACTACACTGTGTCTCATCATGATCAGCGCGTCTCTTATGAGCGCGGATTGGATCACGATCTACAACGACGACCTGTCGCTGGTACGTTCCAGCTTTGAATTGAAGCTCAAAGACGGCCGTCAGGAATACAATTTCTCTGATATAACCAGCCGGATAGATCCCGCCTCGGTGATCGTTTCCTCGGCAGAGAAGAAGCTGCGCATCGCGGAGCAGAACTATGAATATGACCTGGCCGGAAAGGGCTCGATCATGGCAAAATACATCGATAAAGAAGTCATCCTGCTCACTGAAAACCAGACATCCACCTACAAAGGCGTCTTAAAATTCTACGATGGCAGTTCGATCGGCCTTCTGGAATCCGGCACCAACAAGCTCCTGATCCTCAGTGAGGAGAACGTGGAAGTGATTCAATTGGCGGAACTTCCCTCCAATTTCTACACCAAGCCCACCTTGCATTGGAGCCTGATCGCTCCCAAAAACGGGAAATTCCCCGTGATGATGACCTATCTCACCGGTGGATTCAGCTGGGACGTGGCTTACAACGCGGTTTGGGACGACAAGACCCTGGCTCTGAACAGCTGGGTCACGATCAAGAACTACAGCGGCAAAGCCTTTGATGATGTGACACTTAAGCTCATTGCCGGAGAAGTCAACCGGGTGCGCCAGGCTTACAACCGGTATAGCGACGAGATGTCCATGTCCTACGATGGCATGGGAGCAGGCAAGGCCAGCGCTCCTTCCTTTGAGGAGAAAGCCTTTGCCGATCTACACATGTACACCCTGGACCAAAAAGTCTCCTTTGCCGACAAGCAGACCAAACAGCTGGAACTCTATCCCCTGCTGAACGTTAAGGCTGAGGCTGTCTATGAATATCAGACCTATTCCAACGGAATCAACAGCATCATCAAATTCAAGAACACGGAAGAGAACGGACTCGGCAAACCCTTGCCCAAAGGTGCTTTTCGCATCTACAAACAGGATACGGACAAGAATCTGGAGTTTATCGGGGAAGATGCCATCACCCACACTTCCAAAAACGAAGAAGTCTCCCTCACGACCGGAAAAGCCTTTGACCTCGTGGGTGAAACCATTGTGAAAGATTCCCGCACTCTCAGTCAGCGCGTCACCGAGCGCACCATCCAGGTGACCCTGCGCAACAACGCCAAGGATAAGAAGAAGATAGACGTCATCCACATGCTGAATTCAAACACCCGCATAATCTCTGCCAGCATCCCATACACTCAGGATAAAAACCTGAAAGTGACGCTGCCCGTTGAGATCATACCCGATAAGGAAGTCATCTTCACAATCGTGGAAAGAACCGAATATTAGGGGTGAAGGGGTGCAGGGGTGAAGGGGTGTAGTGTTGCATGGTTCAAACTATGCAGCGACTACAACCCTGCACCCCTGCAAACCTGCACCCCTACTCTTCACTCATCACTCATAACTCATCACTTTAAGAAGGTGTTTATGAACGACAATATCTATAGCAACCTGAAAGGGATACAGCGCGAAATGCTGAAGATTTTGGGAGAAGTTTCCTCTCTGGCCAAGGGACCGATGGCTTTAGAGGAAGCGCTGGACGACTATTGGCATCCCAAATGCGATGTCTATCAAACAGATACGGATTGGGTGATCGTGGTGGAACTGGCAGGAGTCGAAAAAGACGAGATCAATATCTCGCTGAGCCCGGAATACCTGCGGATCAGCGGGGTGCGCAGCTTCGTAAGTCCCAGCTGCACTCTCTGTTACTTCAACATGGAGATCGAGACCGGACGCTTTGACCGCAGGATCTTCTTCCCAGATCTGGGCATCGATAAAGAGCATCCCCAGGTGATCTACAGCAACGGCATACTGCGCATAGCTTTTCCGATCTTACCGACGGTGGAGAGGATAATACCTATTCTTTGAATTAAAAATTAAGAATTAAGAATTAAGAGGCGCGACTTCGTCACTGGTACAGGCGCTCGCTGTAGCGCCTTTTTTTTGTAGTGTCGGACTCCGTTCCGACATAAGGCTTTAATTAACACAGAGACACAGAGACACAGAGAAATGCAGGATGGAGGTCGCAACTCCCCGTCACTCATCACTCATAACTCATAACTCATCACTTATAATCATATCCCTGCCATATCGCTATCATACCGCTGACTAACCGCTTTCAAACTGGTTCAGGAAGGGAGATGCCAGGGAAAGGCAAGGGAGGGGACGGCGAATTGATCAACAGGAAGAGACAGGAAAGCTCTTAGCTGCGTCTAAACAAGCCCCGGAGGTGCGATATGACATGGCCCGGGGTGAAGCGAAGCGGAACCCCTGGATCATCGACCACAAAAGAGTTTGAACCCCGTTAGGGGTGACACGTCATTAACCCGTGGTAGTTTGAAGGGTGCCACTCCTGTCGGGTTTTGAAGAGCTTATCCGCGGAGCTGCAGACTGGAAAGTCTGCAATCCTGGGTCGTGTCACTACTGCCGGGGATTGAAGAGCTTATCCATGTTTCGAAAAGTGACGAGTAACAAGTGACGAGTGACGGAGATCAGCGACCTCCTACTTGAATTTCTCTGCTCCTCTGTGTCTCTGTGCCTCTGTGTCTCTGTGTTATAAAAAGGCTATCGTCGGAATGGCATCCGACACTACAAAAAAAAGGCGCTACAGCGAGCGCCTATACAAGCTCTGTGTCTCCGTGCAAAAATTTCTGCTGTCGGAACGGAGTCCGACACTACAAAAAAAGGCGCTGCAAGGAGCGCCTCTTAATTATTAATTCTTAATTCTTAATTCAAGGTTAAATATACTTATTCGTGATATCTTCCAGTCCCGGCAGCAGCAGCACTTTGAATTGATCGTTGCGCATATCGGGAGCGGAGATGAATTCCACCTGGTCTTTGAAGGCCACGAAGTGTTCCAGATTTTGGTTCACATGGGTCAGCAGATCCGGACCCACGAGGATGCGCAGGCTCTTGTTTTTAACGAAATATTCCGCGCGGTTCAGCCAGCGGTAGATGCGCATGGTGATGGCATCCCGGGAAATGATCCTGCCGCTGCCGTTGCAATAGGTGCAGGGTTCGGAGAAATTTGCCAGGAGTGTGGAGCGCATGCGTTTACGGGTTACTTCGACCAAGCCGAGATCCGTGAAGCTGTAGACCTTATTTTTGGCGCGGTCGCGTTTCAGACCGCGTTTAAGCATTTCCAGGACTTCGTTTTTATTGCCGTCTGAGACCATATCGATAAAATCGATCACGATCACCCCGGAGAGGTCGCGCAGCCTGATCTGGCGCGCGCATTCGGCGGCGGCTTCGAGATTGGTTTTCTTCACCGTTTCTTCATAGTTTGACCTGCCGGTGAAGCTTCCGGTGTTGACGTCTATGGCCACGAGAGCCTCGGTCTGCTCGATCTTGATGTTTCCACCCGAGGGCAAATAGATGCGGGAGTGGAAGATGGTCTCGATCTTCTTTTCGATTCCCCAGGCGTCAAAAATGGGGGAATCTTCCAGATAGACTTCGACGTTGTCGATCAGATCGGGCGAGATATCTTCCAGCTGACCGATGATATTGCGGGCAAAGGCTTTGTTATCGACCACCAAACGGTCCACTTCGTCCCCAAACAGATCCCGGATAAGGTAGTTTTCGAGCGCGTTTTCTTCAAAGACGCAGACCGGCGGTTTGGCATACTTGAGCTGTTTTTCGATCAGGCGCCAGGTCTTGGCGAGGGCCTTGTATTCGTTTTTGAATTCGTCTTCTTCACAGCCTTCGGCCTCGGTGCGCACGATCAATCCGTAGCTGGGATCCTTGATGGCAGAGAGGATGTTGCGGATGCGGGTGCGTTCTGATTGGGCATAGATCTTGCGGGAGATGGCGATCTTACTTTTATTCGGGAAGAGCACCAGATATTTGCCCGGAATCGAGATCTGGCCGGTGAGACGGGCACCTTTGGAGCCGATCGGTCCTTTATGAACCTGAACGATGATCTCTTGCCCTGATTTGAGCATGCTGGAGATCTGGGAGGAATCCGAGGGGTTGAAATGTTTGAGCGGTTTGTCGTGCTCAAAGACATCCAGGAAGTCCTGGACGATATCGGAGTAATGCAGGAAGGCTGTGCGTTCCAGCCCGATATCGATAAAGGCAGCGCCCATTCCGGGCAGCACGTCCTTCACGATCCCTTTATAAATGTTGCCAACCGGGTTCTGCTTGTCTTTGCGTTCCACAAAGAGTTCGACCAGGCGGTTCTCTTCGATCACGGCAACGCGCTTTTCCAGGGGATGCACGTTGACGATGATCTCGGTGTTATAATTATCTTTCTTCATATTATTAATCCAGTTTTGCGGGCATCAGATAGAGCCACTGATTGGTGGGTAGGGTTTTGATTAATTGTTCTTCCAGCACCGCGGGATCGCTCAAATTGAGTTTGAACCAGCCGGTGGCAAGGCGATACAGAGATTTTTGGGCCATGATCAATTCCATGAAACTGATCTTGTCGGGATAGTTAACTGCCTGGTAGTCTTTGACTTTGGCCAGAGCAGCAGCTTTGGCAAGCGCGGCATCCAGATTGCCGATCGCGTCGATCAAGCCATTGGCAAGCGCGTCTTTGGCAGAAAACACCCGTCCTTCTGCCACGCTGGCAATCGAATCAGCAGAAATTCCCCGCGCAGTCATCACCCGGGATTTGAATTCGGTGTAAACATTGGTGGAATTCTGTTTCAATGAAGCCAAAAACTCCGGATCATAAGCGGCAAAGGGAGCAACGGAGCCGGCAAACTTGCCATATTTCAGAGTTTGGCTGCGCAGACCGAGCTTGCGTCCCAGTCCTTCGGTTTCCGGCACCATCATGATCACGCCGATCGAGCCGGTGATCGTAAGTTCATCTGCCATAATATAATCTGAGGCGCAGCTGATGTAATAACCACCTGAGGCTGCAACCCCGGTCATGGAGACCACGATCGGGAGCTTGCGTTTGAGCGTAAGGAGCTTCTGATAGATCAGTTCGGATTCCAGAGCACTGCCCCCGGGGCTGTTGACCCGCAGGACCACGGCTTTGATCTTCTTGTTTTTAGCGATCGCGTCGATAATCTTCTGGACTTTGCGCGCGGAGATCATGTTGTCGATCCCTGTCCCGGTTTGGGGGCTGATATTACCGTTCAGATTGATCACCGCGATCTGATTGGCAGAGGAGATCAGCTTCGGGCTGCCCTTGTAATCGGAGATGGAGAGCCGGTTTTCGGTTTTGATCTCATACTTGGTCAGGAGGCTGTCCCGGTTCATAACCCCGTCTATCAGCTTGTAATTTAATGCCGCGGGACCGGAGATGAAATAATCCGGACGCGTCTCGAAGATGGCGGAGGCTTCATCAGGGCTTAGCTTACGGGTCTGGGCAAGGGCGTTCAGAAGATAGTCATAGCGAGCCTTGAGCACTGCATTCAGGTTTTGCGCCGTGCCTTCCGAGAGGCTGGTTTGGGAATACGGTTCTCCGGCACCCTTGTAGGCTCCGGATTGCATCACGTGTATCCTGATCCCGAGCTTGTCAAACATCTCTTTATAAAACATCACGTTTGCCGAGACACCTTCCAGGATCAGACCTCCGGAGGCGGAAGGCTCCATAAAGATCTTATCCGCGCTGAGACAGAGGAAATAGTCTTTTTGACCCAGCATGTCGCCATAGGCGATCACGGGTTTTTTGCTCTTTCGAAAATCCTGCAAGGCAAGCGTGATCTCGGCCAGAGAACTGTAGCTGGCACCGATGAATTGGGGTTCCAGCAGGATGCCCTTGATCTTGGGATCAGTCGCGGCAGCCCGGATGCGATCGCAGATATCCCGGGTGGAGGGGCTGTCCATCCCGAAGAAGGAGCCGGTCTCGATCTCGTTGTAATCCCTGATCTCGCCGCTGGAATCAACTGTTAACCAGCTGTCTTTAGTGACGGATACTTTGCCGGGTTTCAAGCGTTTGTAGGAGACGCCAAAGCCGATGAAGAAGACCAGGATCAGAGCGAGGGGGAAAGCTATGCAGCCTATTAACAGGCCTTTGTTTGTGTTCATTTAAAACTCCCTTGATGAGCGGCCCGAGGGCCAGATAAAAAATTGTGGGTAAAGAAAAATGGCGGAGATGTAGGGATTCGAACCCTAGAAACGCTTTCACGTTTACACGATTTCCAATCGTGCTCCTTAAGCCAACTCGGACACATCTCCGCGTACGATGGTGACAGCTTTTTTGGCGCTGCCTTTTCTGTCAAATAGTTTTCAATGCTTGAAATGACGGACTCCCGTAAAGATCAGGCTGATCCCCAGTTCATCGCAGGCTTTGATCACCTCCGCGTCGCCCCTGGAACCCCCGGGTTGGATCACCGCGACTATGCCGTGGCGATGCAATTCATCGACGGAATCCCGGAACGGGAAAAATCCATCCGAGGCGCAAACTGCTCCCTGGAGGCTGTGCCCGTATTTGGCGGCTTTCATCACTGCAATGGAAGTGGAATCTATGCGGCTGGTCTGGCCCAAACCGAGACCCAGACTGCGATCCGAACCGCAGATGGCAATGGCATTGGAATTCATCACGGCAACGGTCTTCCAGGCAAAACGAAGGGCTTGATATTCGCTATCCGTGGGTTGACGCCGGCTCACGATCTGCCAGCTTTCGGGGTCTTCAGCAACAGTGTCCCAATCCTGCACCAAATAGCCCAGAGTGAGAGCCCGGACTTGCTTTGGAACTGCCGGG
>JAKLEY010000037.1 GCA_022711455.1 Candidatus Cloacimonadota bacterium | reverse complement strand
ATAACAATATAATGAGGAAAAAATGAAAAAGATCATCGTTAGCCTAGTATTAGGGCTGTTGGCTATTATCAGTTTATCGGCTGTTCACTTCGTACCTGCCTGGCATGATCCTTATCAAGCCCCCTATCTTGGCATGAATTTATATGTACAAGAGGCTGAAGTAAACGGAGTCCATTTAGTAGCCGGAGATGAGATAGGTATCTTTGACGGCAACTTGCTGGTTGGCGCTAAGGTGCTCACCAATACTGCTATCCCCGAGAATGGCTACATCAGTATTATTGCATCCATGGAGGGTGGAGGAGTTCCCGGAAGTGCAGCTGTTGGGCATTTTGTACGATTCAAAGTATGGATTCAAGCAACCAACACGGAGTATTCATATCCTGAAATGTCGGTTTGGTTCGTTGAGAATAATGTGCACGTTGTCCAGACAACATTTGCAACCCAGGGCACTGTCGTTGCACAAAAACTCCAATACAACACTCCTGTAAGTGACAACTCGGTTGCTGTTCTAGGGAATGCTTTCGCAACGGTGCCTTTAAACTTCCCGAATTCAAACTTGTCGATAACCAGTTTGGGTGCATTTAACTTTGCTGGTACATGGATGCCAAATTACATCACCACCGCCGGAAGTATCCGAGTGATTTACATCAACCACCCTCCGATCGGGGTAGGCTTCAGTGGCACGGCTCCGGAGGTCTACAGCCAGTTCCACTGGTATATAGACCCTGGGACAGTTGGTTTTACGGCAGACGCGGCCCATCCGGTGGTTATCAGACTGGATACCACGGGTTTGACCGGTTTTGTGGATTACAGTCAGCTCACCGCGTATAAACGGACCATCCATGGCACGCCCTTCTTTGAGCCCTGCGCCACTGTGTGGAACGCGCCTTATCTGGATGTTTCGGTCACTTCTTTCAGTGAGATCATTCTGGGCGGACCCGAAGAATCCACCCTCCCGGTCGAGCTCTCCTCCTTCACAGCCTCGATCAATGCCCAGAATAACGTGTCTTTGAATTGGATCACCCAATCTGAGACCGGGGTGATCGGCTTCAACGTCTATCGTGCGCCTTTGGATGATCTGGAGTGCGCGCAGTTGGTTTCGCCCTTGATCAACGCCACCAACACTTCCACCACCCAGAGCTATGTCTATGTGGATAAGGACCTGTATGAACCCGGAGAGTATTATTACTGGTTGCAAAACGTCGATCTTGACGGCAGCATGGCTTTCCATGGCCCCATCTCGATCACCTATACCGGAAATGACTCCAACCACAGCCCCAATATCGGGCCGGTGGACGGCATTAACCAGACCTATCCCAACCCGTTCAACCCGAATGTTTTCATCAGTTACGGGCTCACCAAAGCCGCAAAAGTGGATCTCGCAATCTACAATTTGCGGGGTCAACTGGTCTCCCGTCTGGTGGACGCGCCCAGGGAAAGCGGTAGCTACCGGGTGATCTGGAATGGAATTCATGACAGCGGTTCAGCCTGCAGTTCAGGCGTATACATCGTGCGGATGACCGCGGGTGGGAAGACCTGGAGCAGCAGGATCATGCTGGTTAAGTAATTAAGAATTAAGAATTAACGGGCGACAGCTTTGACAGCTGCCGCCCGTTATCTTTATAGTTACAAATCAGGAGGAGGTGCAAGGGTGCAGGGGTGCAGGGGTGTAGGTGTGCAGGGGTGCAGGGGTGTAGTCATTTGAACCACAAGGTGCATCGCGCGAAAGGGGTGGCACCATAATAGCCCGGGGTGAAGAATGAGTGGAATCTGCAGGAACTAATGAAGAGGCCATTTGCCTATTCGGAGATCGGCATCCCAACGTATGGGAAAAGAAGAACACGGAAAAGACGGAAGAAGAATTGAATAGACCAGGGATGAAGAGGATGAGCAGGATGAACGGGATTAGCAGATTAGCAAATTAGCGGATTAGGGCGTAACTCGTGGAGATTCGTGTTGATTCGTGTTATCAAAGATAATCTTCTTTGTAATCCTCAAATCCTAAAATCCTTGGGGAAAAAAGATCTGTGAGATCTGCGCTGCAATCTGCGTGATCTGCGGGAAATTAAAGGCATGCACTTCAGCAGCATTGGTATACTGCTCTACAATACCAGGCCTGCCAAACTGAAATAGATCGCGATGGTAAAGAGATCGCTGATGGTGAGGGCCAGCGGACCAGCCGCGATCTTGGGATCGAGCTTGAGGGCATGCAAAGCTGTGGGGATGATCAGACCCACCAGACAGGCGGTGGTGAGGGTGAGCACCAAAGATCCTCCGATCACCAGAGCCGGGAGCAGCGCTCCTTTCCAGATCAGGACGGTTGAACCCACCAGCAGACCGCAGCCCAGCCCCAGGAGCACAGCGGTGCCGAGTTCTTTGAGCAATTCACTGCTAAACCATCTGAACGAAGGACGTTGCGCGCGCAGAGCCTGGATCGTGACAGTCATGGATTGCATGCTCACGCTTTCGCCCAGCCCCAAGACCAGAGTGAGGAAGAAGGAGAGGATGATGGTGGCAGCCAGGACGTCTTCAAATTGGGAAGCCATCAGCGCGCTCATGGTACCTCCCGCGATGGAGGCTAGGAGCCAGGGAAAGCGATATCGAAAGGCTTTGAAGGGTGAGGCGCCTTTGATCTGGGAAACCCGAAAACCGATGGTCTCAAAGACGTCATCCGCCTTTTCACGCTCCAGAATGTCCGAGACGTTTTCGGTGAAGACGCTGACGTCAATGATCCCAACCAGCTTCTTCTCGTCATCCACAACCGGCATTGCCAAATACTTATGGATCATAAAATCGGTGAGCACATCCATCACCTCGGCTTTACAGGGCACGGATCTAACCCTGTGATCGCTGATCTCGGAGAGCCGGGCTTCCAGAGCTGAGGTCAGGAGCTGCCGGGTTGAGACAACGCCCGTCAGAACCTGGTCTTTATCAATCACATAAAAGTACATTATGCGCGGCTCATCCGTGTTCTCACGTATATGATCCAGCGCCTGCTGAACAGTGAGAGTTTCATTCAGCGCAATGTAATCCGTGTGCATCAGGTTGATGATCTGCTGACTTGAAAAACTGGGGGCAGACTTCATAAGATCCTCTCAATTATGAATTAAGAATTAATAATTAAGGACTGCAGCGATGGGCGCCAGCTTAATTCTTAATTCTTAATTTTTAATTCAGTTAGGGCATGTCGATGATCTTATGCAATTGAATTTGCAGCCGTGCGTTGACGCCATCTTTGAGCATCCACTCTGCCAGTTGTTTGGCAGGCAGCACAGACGTTACGGGAGAGAAGAGGATGGTCTGCTCTTCTAACTTATTATCCCGGATGAAGTTCAGAGCAAATTGGTAATCATGGAAATTGGTGAGCACAAATTTGATCTCGTCATTCGGATAGATTAATTTGAGATTCCACTTCATGAATGACTCGCTCTCTCCGCTGCCCGGGGTCTTGACATCGATAATTTTGGTCACGGATTCGGGGAAATCACCCAGATAGAGCGAGCCGTTGGTTTCCAGCAGGATGGTGTAGTCTGCTGATTCTAACGCGGAGATTAGCTCGGGCAGTTCGTCCTGAAAAACCGGTTCGCCTCCCGTAATTTCGACCAGTTTGCAGGGATAGGCTTTGATCCGCTCCAGGATCTCAGCCACACTGTGGAAAGTTCCCGGAGCATGAGAATAGAGGCTGTCGCAATAAACACAATGCAAGTTGCAACCGGAGAGACGGATAAAGATGCAGGGCAGACCGGCAAAGGTGGATTCTCCCTGCAAGCTGTAAAAGACTTCGCAGATCTCAAGACGGGTGTCGATATTCATCAGGGGATCCTGATCTCGATGGAGGCGTCTTTATCGACCCCCTTGAGGTTGTGCACAAAGCTGAGGATAGAGTCCCGCAGCAGTTTCTGGACAAAGGGTACGATCGTGATCTCCTTGCCGTTCACTTTCAGAAGCAGTTCCGAGGCAGAATCCTGCACGCAATCCGAGCGCTGTGATCTGCCCTGAACAATGTCGCAAGCCATGCTGTAGCAGTCTTTTCCGCAGGCGCTGCAGCAATCCGGATCCGAGGCAGGGAGGATGGGGAAGGCGCGGTCCAGAACCTTGCTCACAAAAGCATCCATATTCTTCTGCAAGCAGAAGACCGGCAGGCCTTTATAGCTTTCCAGACGGTCCGCGATCAAGCCGGAAATGCCAATGCAGGTCTCATCGATCAGTTCATCCAATTGGCTTTCGGTTTCCGCGCAGACGATCTTGGGCACCGGCGCGGTTTTCATGCCCTCGATGATCAGATAATCGGAGGAAAGATGCGTCAGCATTTGGGGCAGTTCAATTCTGCCGGGGATGATCAAAGCGTTGTCCTTCAGTCCTCGTGCCCAGACCGCTTCAGAGCCGGCAGCGGCATGTTTGAAGGAATTGGAACCCTCGGTATCGGCGCGGTAGCTCTCCGCGTGGATGTCCTTGATGGAAGAGACGGAATAGCCTTTCTGCGTCAGGGCAGAGATCAGAGTGCAGACAGCGGTGGTCTTGCCTGTATGGTGATATCCGATGACAGCGATGGCCTTCAAAACACGCTCTCCTGCAGCAACACGGTGGCAGAAGCTGTGATCCCGTTTTGGCTGCCGCTGATCCCCAATCCCTCTTCAGTTGTGGCTTTGATGGAGATCTGGCCGGGCTCGGTCTGCAGGTCGGAGGCGATGTTATCCCTCATTTGCAGGATATAGGGAGCCAGTTTGGGGGCGCTGGCACAGATCACTGCATCCAGATTGCCCAGCCGGTAGCCCTTGCTGATGATCAGATCATAGACCTTCCGGAGCAGGATACGGCTGTCTATATCCTTGAATTCAAGGCTCTTATCAGGGAAATGCTGCCCGATGTCACCCAGCGCGAGAGCGCCAAGCAGCGCATCCATCACCGCGTGGAGCAGGACGTCCGCGTCCGAGTGACCCAGGAGACCCTGCTCAAAGGGAATCGTCACTCCACCCAGCACCAGTTTACGCTCCGGCACCAGTTTATGCACGTCGTAACCGAATCCAATGCGGAACATCTAATCCACCGTGATGGATTTGGAGACGTTTTTGGGGACGTCCGGATGCACTCCGTGATCGACAACGCTGAGGCGATCCAGTTTTTTCAGCTTGCGCACGCTCATCCTGAGCGCCAGGAGCTGGAGCACGATGGTGGAGGAGAAGCAGGTCATAAGGCTGTCACCCGTTTTGGGCAGAATGATGTAACCCCATCCGTAGTAGGCACCTTCATTGGGGTTGACGCTGGCATTCTTGAGCAGATTGGAATTTTCTTCCGCCACGACATAGGTGTTTGCGCCTCTGATCTTGTGGGTGTTGATCTGGGAAATGGTAAGGTTGACGTCGCGTTCATCCGGTCCGGTGACGTAGATCAGAGGATAATTGCGATACATAGGCTCAAAGAAATCGTGGCGCGTGACCACTTCCGAAAAGAGTTTGCTGCCTTCCCGGGAGAGGTTGAAAGGCACGTTCCGCGTGAACATGTAGGTGCTCATGGCTTTGAAGATCTCTTTGGTTTCGCGGTGGTCGATCCCGCGCTCCTGCGCCAGATCGTCGATCCGGTCGATCAATTCGCCATAGGAACTCACGAAGTTGCGCACGTGCTTGAGCCCGAAGACGGTGTTCTTGCCCAGAATGGTGTTTGGTCCGTGTTTGAATTCGGAGGCTTCGCGTCCTTCGGCGTGGTTGAGGACGGTTTCCCTGATCTTGAGGGCGGCTTCCATGGCAACTCCGGTGATCTTGGTGGCAAGGATGTGCAGAGAGGGTTCCATATAGATCTTGGCAGCGATGGAATCGATGGTATCTGCCGTGTTATCGATTGTTTCCTTGAGCAGGGAAGGGATGTTCCAGAGGGAGTTGTAGCGCTTTTGCAGGTCAATCTGGCAGGCTTTGAAATCCGGATGCTCTGCCGGCAGATCCTGAAGTCGCAGATCTGCCAGACGGATGGCAAGATAGTAGAAGAGCGTGATCTGGTTCATGAAGCTCTTAGTGGCAGGCACAGCGATCTCGGGGCCGCAGAGAATGGGAATCGCCACATCGCTTTTTTCCTGACCCAGTGTGGAATTCATGTTGTTGACCAGCACTACCTTATGAACGTCCAATTGCTTGCGTTCGATATCGTTGAAAATATCGATCAGATCCTTGGTCTCGCCGGATTGGGAAACGCCGATGATGAGGTCGTGATCCTTGATGCAATTGGAATATTCGCCTCTGAAATCACCCGGCAGGATCGGCAGGATCTCGATACCGGCGATCTCATTGAAGAAGAGGGCAGCAACCTTGGTGGCGTTGAACGAAGTTCCGCAGGCTATGGTGTAGGCATTACGGTTGTTATCGATGGTATTCTTGAGCAGATTCAGAAAGTCGAGCACACTGTGTTCGAATTCCACGACGTCCACCTGTTCAGCCAGTGCATCCAGCGCTTTGGCAAGGACCAGTCTGCGCAGATCAAACTCAGCTCCGATCAGCTCAATGAAGATGTTCTTTTCGGAGGCAAAGAAATATTTCTTTTCAAAGTCTTCCTTGACCGCGACATCGAAGATCGCGCTATAGGTGCTTTCAGCGTTCTTAAAGAACAATTCAAAGGTCTGGCTGGCACAGAGTTCGTCAAAGAGCTGCTGTTTTTCTTCCATGCTTTGCGAACCCAGGATCTGCAGCATCAATCCGGTGAGATTATTGCGCAAACCGGCTTTCTCCAGCTCGTTGAGCATGCGTTTTCCGCTGTTTGAGCCGCCCTGGAAGAGCTTGATCAATTTTCCTGTGGATTCTGCCTGGGCATAGATCTCCTGCTCCATAAAATACTCAAATTCCGGCAAGAGTTCCACATCCTCGGCTCTCAGCTTGGAATGTACCGGACGCGTCCCGATCTTCTCTCCGGTCTGATAGGTCTCGTCCGGCTGGCCAAGTTTTTTGAAGTATAAAGGCTTCTGAGCATAAATCTGATAATAATCTGCAGTGTATTCCACAAATTCGCCCTCGCGCAGGTTGACCAGTAATTTGGTGAAGCGCAGGACCGCGGTGAGATCGCTGGAGGCCAGGCAAAATTTCTGATCTTCCAGTTGACCGAGACCAAAATAGAGGCTGCTGCCGGCTTTGATGGCCCAGGAGGTCTGCGTGACCGGATCCACGATCACGGCCGCATAGGAACCCACCATTTTATCTGCGGTTTGGATGATGGCTCGGCGCATGCAGGCTTTGCGCTCCTCGTGAATCTGCGGGTTGCCCGCGCGATCCATTTCCACGTCAAAATAGTGTTCCACGCTGTGCACCAGCATCTCGCCATCGTTGTCCGAGAGCACCGTGTGCCCTTCCTGAGTGAGAAAAGCTTTCAGCTCCCGGGTGTTCGTGATATTGCCGTTGTGCGCGCCGTAGATGTGGCGTTTGCACTTCACTTCATGCGGCTGGGCATTGGTCTTGTTCACAAAGCCAAAAGTTGCCCAGCGCACCTGACCGCAAAAGATCTTCCCGGCCTGCTTTTCAATGCCGAGGGTCTTGACCAGAGTGCTGGGTGCTCCCACGTCCTTGAGCAGATTGATCTGCTCGTCATCTTTCTGGAATGCCGCTCCGGTGGAGTCATAACCCCGGTATTCCAGAGCCCGGAGCAGAGTGGAAGCGTATTCTCCCATGTGGATACTGACCCTTTGCAGATGCAGCCCCAGAACTCCGCAACCGAGCCCGAAGATGGGCAGACGCAGTTCCAAACGGGGATCGAGCTTGATGATCAGTTTCAGCAGGGGCTTGATAAAGTGTATAGTTCGCATGGCAGCAAGCATGGTTTATCCTCTTTTATATCATGTTGTTATCTATTATCAGACAGGCATAGAACCAATCGAGATCATCGGTGATCTTGAGGTTGAGTTCGCTGGAGAGCAGGGTTCGCACCGGATAACCGGAGTGTTCCATGATCGCGGCATCATCGGTGGCTGTGATGCCATCTTCAAAAGCTCTGGCATAGGCCAGGCTGATCGAGCGGTGGGCAAAGACCTGGGGGGTGAAGACCTGGACCAGTGAACCGCGTTCGAGAGTGCCCTGCACCAGATCGCCCTCGACTTCCTTGATGGTGTGCTTGAGGCGCGCGACCGGGATCACGGCACCGCTATCCTGCACCGCGGCATAGAGTTCCTCTATCAGAGAGAGGGTGATGAAAGGACGCACCGCGTCGTGAATAAAGACGAAGTCAGTTTCTTCCGGACAACTTTGCAACGCTCCGAAGATGCTGTCCTGCCGCTCGACCCCACCCGGGATCACCTTCCAGGGCTTGGGGGAATCGCCAAAGTATTGTAGGATCAGCTCCCGGCAGAGCTCCAGATCAGTTTCCGGAGCAGTGATGATGATGCTGTCGATCAGGGGGGATTCCATAAAAATCCCCAGAGTGCGGATGAGCACGGGGATACCGCCCAGAGGACGAAATTGTTTCTTGATCCCGCTGCCCATCCTGCTTCCGCTTCCGGCAGCAGTGATGATCGCGCAGTTATAGCTTAGCTTTTCCATACGTAGAACACTCCTCTGGTTTCGCGATGCGAGCTGATCAGCCCCTCAGCGCTGTAGCGCCGCAAGATCTTGGAGATCTCATTGATGTGCAGGTTGAGCATGGAGGCCAGATCCTCAGCGGTGCAGGGACGACGCACCAGGATCGACTGGATGAGTTCTCCGGCAACGGCATCCACAGGGTGTTCGGCCTTGATATATTCAGCTTTGGCAATTATCTCCACCGGCATGGGCAGGGTCTCGGCAAAGATATCCCTGATCCGGGAAAGAGATTCCGGACTGGCTGCTTCCACCCAATCTTCGGCTCCGGGACGGTCCAGCGAGTTGATCTGCACGATATCCGGCCGCAGCTCAGCTATCGTGTCCCGCAGGAGATAGACCTCCTGTTCGGTGTCATTCACACCCGGCAGGATGAAGACTTCCAGCCAGATCTTGCCGGAGTATTCCTTGCGGAACTGTTTCAAACCCTCGATCAGATCAGAGGATCTCAGCCCCGCGCGGGGACGGTTTATCTTTTCATAGACATCCTGTGAAACCGCATCCAGAGAGGGCAGCACCACATCGCAGGGGAGGCAGTCACGCCTGATTCCGGGATCCGGAAAAAGCACGCTGTTGGTGAGCAGCGCCAGTTTATACTGAGGATAGCGGGTCTTGATATGCCGGATGATCTCACCGATCCGGAGGTAGAGCGTTGGCTCACCCGCGCCGGAAAAGGTGATGTGATCAAGCTGAGGTGAGTCTTTCAGAAAGCTGTCCAACTCAGCTAAAATATCAGCCAGAGCAAAGAATTCACTGCGCTCTGTGCTGAGGTGGGTGGTACGCTGAACCTCGCAATAGACGCAATTGAGCGGACAATATTTATAGGGCACCAGATCCAGACCAAGGGAGATCCCCAGTCTGCGTGAAGCCACCGGGCCAAAGAGATGCTGGTATTTCATGCTTCAGAAGGTGGTGCCAAACTGGAGATGCGGCTCCCAGGTGTGATCTTCGGGATTAAAGGCATAGTCAAAACCGATCAGGCCAAACGGACTGCGGATTCGGACACCGGCTCCCACGCCTTTTTTGAGCTCGAGGAAATTGAAATCCCTCAGCTTATTATAGCTGTTTCCGGCATCAAAGAAGACGACCCCTATGATCTGATCTCCGGCAATGGGATAGCCCAGCTCCGTGGAGAAAATGATCGCTCTGGTTCCGCCCCCGACAGGGCCTATGGAACGATCCGGATAACCCCGGATGCCATCCGCGCCGGTGCCACCCAGATAGAATTTCTCATCCGGGGGAGCATCTTTGGAATCGCCATAAGGCGTGATGTAGCAAAAGCGCCATTTGGAGCGGAGGGTGATCTTCTTCCAGGCTTCGGTGTACCAATTAACCTGCGCGATCTGTTTGTAATAGTCAAAATCTCCACCCAGCGGCCCCCCCGCGACCTCAGTATACAGGGTCGCCTGAGAACCTTTGGTGGGGAAGAAAACATTGTCACGCGTGTCTCTGCCGAGAGTGGCATTCACCGCGGAAGTATAGCGCCAGGAAAGCCCGTCCAGCTCTATCAGAGTAGCGTTCGAGACGGGGTCGTCATCGATCTGATCCATATTTGTGATCTCGTAGCGCTTGGAATAGAAGGAATAGCCCGCGGTCAGGCGGGTGCGGTTGATGAGGGGGATGGCCTGGCCGATCCGGATCGAGGCTCCCCGGGTGTAGATCTTGTAATAGAAAGAGCTCCAGTCTTTCTGGGTATAATAGAGATTGGTGCCCAGCAGCATGTCCGTATCCAGCAGATTGGGATTGGTGAAGTCAAATTCAAAATTCTGGGTGGATCCGCCAAATTCCCATTTGATACCGCTGGACCAGTTGTTGCCGAAGATATTGTTTTGCGAGAGCGAGAGCGTGCCCACGAATTTATCCTGGGAATTGTAGCCCACGCCACCATTGGCAGCGCCCGAAGTTTTATCGGTCACGTTGATCTGAAGGTCGATATCCCCTGCGTTGTTGATGCGGTTATAATCCAGCTTGATATCCGGCTCAAAGAAACCGAGGTTGTAGATATTCTGCTGGGAGAGGATGACCTGGGATTGCCTGAAATAGTCTCCGGGAGCAAGCTCCATCTGGCGACGCAGCACTTTTTCCTTGGTGCGTTCATTGCCTGTGAAATGGATCTGTCTGATCTTGGCACGAGTGCCTTCCTCCACCTTCAGGCTCACATTCACCAGATCCCCTTCTTTCAGATATTCGGGCGTGATCGCGGCGTAGATGTAGCCTTCATCAAAATACATGCTGTAAACGCTTTGCAGCTGCTTTTCATATTTTTCCTGATCAAAGACCACGCCGGGTTCCAGCGTAAAATTGGCCATCAGGCTTTCGTTGGTAAACTGTTTATTCCCCTGAATCAGGGTGCTGCCATATTTGTAGCGCAGTCCTTCCCGGATCGTGATCTGCAGCTCCAGAGAACGCTCCGAGGTCTGCACGATCTCATAAGGACCCACCCGGACGTCGATGTAGCCGTTCTTTTTGTAAAAAGCTGCCAGATTCACCAAGTCGGTGTCGAACTTCTCCTGCTCGAATCTACCCGCCCGGAAGACGTTCGCGGGCTTGGTCTTCATTCTGCGGGCCAGGGTCTTGTCCTCAAAATTCTCGTTGCCGATAAAGGTGATCTTTTTGATCGCCACGCGCTTGCCTTCATTGATGAAGACAGTAAGCGCCACCTGATTTTTATCCAGTTTTTTAACGTTTGTTTCGATGGTCACATTGGCAAAACCCTTGCCGGTGTACTCAGTCTTGAGCTTGCGTTCCAGCTGATTCTTGAGCTGGTCGGACCAGTAGCTGCCCTTGCGCAACACCACCAGTTCGTCCAGTTTGTCCTGTTTCACAGCCTTCATGCCCACATAGGAGACACTTGCCACCACAGGGTTTTCCTGTACTTTGATGATCAGATTGATCCCTGTGCGATAGGGCTCTGATTCGACCTGAATATCAGAAAAGATACCCATTTTGTAGAGCACTTTGATCGAAGCGGACACTTCGTCCAGGCTCAAAGCCTCTCCGACCTGCAAACTAATGGCAGAGGTCACGAGTTCCGGATCAATGTTTTGAGTCCCGGTCACCCGGATCTCATATATGGTCTCACCCTCGGCGAACAATCCGCAGAAGGCTGCCAAAAGCAAGCTGATCAGTAGTATGTCTTTCAAAAAACGGTGCATACTTCCTCCATTTAGAGTAATTCAACCACTCTGTGAAAGTGCGGATTTAGTAAAGTCTTTTTTTATGCCCATAGATTTTTCGGGCTATGGTAACGAATTTGCATAAGAGATACCTATGATAGGATACAGGAGCAAACCGACATGCTAAAGCATATAAAAATCAGCTGTCTCGCTGTGGTCTTTTGCCTGCTGATCACTTTGCTGAGTGCAACCCCCAGCCCACGTTGGGACGACCCGGAAGGATCTTTGAACAACGCATTTAGGAGCGGGTATCAACCTTCCGTCTATGAAACAGCCCGGGCTGACTCCGCGCATGGTTTTGATGTGCAAAAATATGAGATCACTCTTTCCATCAATCAGGCGGCGCACACTGTTTCCGGTTTTGTGACCGCCACCGTCCTGGCCACGACAAATCTCTCCTCCATCTCCTATAATCTGGAAAGCCTGAACGTCTCATCTGTTCTGGTGAACGGCAACAACACAGGATTCACTCACACAGGCGGGCTGATCAACATCCCCCTGAACGTCAACGCCGGACAGACTTTCAGCACCACCGTGCATTACAGCGGAAGCCCTGTGCTCAGTCCCAATGCCTATCATATCGGGATGATCTTCAGCGGCAACACCGTGTTCACCATCTCCGATCCGGACGCCGCCCGCTATTGGTGGCCCTGTTACGATCACCCCTGGGACAAAGCCATAGTGGATCTGCACATCACCATGCGCTCAGATTGGAAAGTGGCTGCCAACGGACTCCGGGACAGCATCGTGAATAACGGAGACGGCACCAGCACCACGCACTGGATAGGGCAAAACCCCATGACCACCTATCTGGTCTGCGTCACCAGCGGCCCCTATGTGGAGATCGATCAGACCGCCCAGAACGGCAGCCTGCCGATCAAGAATTTCGTGATGCAGAGCCAGTATAACAATGCCCTCAGCGACCTCGCGCGCTTGCCCCAGATGATAGATTTCTTTTCGGAGACTTTTGGCCCCTATCCCTTTGAAAAATATGGCAACACCGTGGTCTCGATGTCCACCTACGGAGCTATGGAACACCAGACCATGACCACTCTGGGCAACTACATCATCAACGGTAACGGCAGCTATGAGAAGGTGATCGCGCATGAGCTTGCCCACCAATGGTATGGAGACGCGGTCAGCTTCCTCACATTCAAGGACGTCTGGCTCTCCGAAGGTTTCGCCACCTACAGCGAATTGCTCTGGACCGAAGAAACCGAGACTCCACAGGCCGCGCTGAACTATCTGCAGAACAGCTTCCAGCAGTATTATATCAACTGGGAAAACAGCTATGGCCAGGCTCCCCGCATCTACGATCCCGCTTTCCTGAATTATTTCACCCCACCCTCCTATGAAAAGGCAGCCTGTGTGTTGCACATGCTGCGCTACACTTTGGGTGAGGCCAATTTCTTCCAGCTGCTGCAGAACTGGTTTAGCACCTACGACAACGGCAACGTGATCACAAGTGAATTCCAGGCGATGGCAGAAGCCATCCAGGGTCCCGGCACCGATCTGGATTACTTCTTTGATCAGTGGATCTACGGCAGCGGCATCCCCTCCCTGCAATACTCCGTCTTCCAAAGGAGCACGGATAACCGGCTGAAGGTTATCGCCAAAACGACTTCTCCGACCACCACGCCTTTCACCCTGGATCTTCCCTTCCAGGCCACAAATCCCTACGGCAGCCAGACCTATAAGGTTCGTGCCACGCCAAACACCTTTATCAACAGCTTCGAGGGCATTCCCGAGCTACAATCCGTCACTGCCAATCAAGGCTCCACTATTCTGCTGCGTGGCATCACCGAAACCAGGCCCGTGATCACGGAATGCCTGCCTTCCAACGGGCTGGTATTCCTGAGCTGGGAAGCTTTCAACTTTGGCGGAAACTATCAGTACCACGTCTACCGCAAAGCCGGAAACGGAGACTGGGTCAGGATCACAGGCGCGCCATCCGCCTTCCTCACTTGCCACGATGATGAAGTGACCAACGGCATCCAATATTCTTATATGGTCAAAGCAGTGGACAGCGAGGGCTATGAAAGCCAGGGCTCTCTTCCGGTAAACGCCACTCCGATCGCGTTCAGCTTTGCCCAGACGCTTCTGCTGGTGGATGAGACCCGGGATGGCAACGGGGCAAATATTGCTCCCAATGATGCCATGGTGGATGAATTCTATACTGCCGCATTAGCTCCGCTGATTTATGACAGCTGGGACGCGGCCACTCAGGGATTGCCGCCCCTGAGCACTTTGGGTCAGTATAGACTGGTGATCTGGCATGCCGATGATTTCAGCCAAAACCTGCTGGGAGGCCACGAATCCGTCCTCAGCGGTTACCTGATGGGAGGAGGGGCTGTGATCCTTTCCGGCTGGAAAACGGCTTCGGTGCTTTCCCCGGTCTTCTTCCAACGCTTTGCTGAGGGAACCGTTCCGGTCTATGACAACGCTGCCTGCTTCATCAGTGCCAGCTCCGTGGACTACAACGATCTCGAGGACTATGCGGACCTTATGGTGGACACTGCCAAGCTGACCCCAAGCTGGAACAACATGCTGCCCATGACCTACACTTTCCCCGGAACCGTGCCGCTATACATAGCGCAGATGAGCCCGGGTTCCAACGGCAACGGCCTGCCGGTGGCA
>JAKLEY010000036.1 GCA_022711455.1 Candidatus Cloacimonadota bacterium | reverse complement strand
AAAGGGTCGTGATGGGTCTGGAACAGAAGAAACTTGCCCTGCTGCTTGCAATTCTGGAGAAGAATCTGGCCCTGTACTTAAGAAACAGTGACGTCTTCATCAATCTTGCCGGAGGTATCCGCACCAGCGACCCCAGCCTCGATCTGGCGATCCTTGCCGCTATCATCTCCAGCCTCAAAGACATCCCGATCCCGGAGAACTCTGTTTTCATAGGCGAAGTAGGATTGAACGGTGAGATCAGACCGGTGGCCCAAATTGAGACGAGGATCAACGAAGCGATCAAACTGGGCTACGACAAGATCTACATTTCATCTTATGCCAAGCTAAAAAACAGGGCTAAAGTGATAAAATTGAAGGATGTCAAAGGGCTCTACGGCTTGTTCTAAAAATCGGGACACCCGCTTGTGGTTCCCCGAGCCATATCTGCATCGTCTTCAGAGCCTTCCTGTAAGCTTAAGGCACGCTCCAGGCACGCTCCAGGCACGTCTGTTCCTGCAGCGTGCCTGCAGCATGCCTGGTGGATACGATCTGCCCGGTTGCAAACCTTTGCCGCCGGAAAGCAGACTTCGCTTGACAAGACTGTAGCCTAAAGATAATTAGCATTTATGAGATCTAAACATATTTACTATAGCATAATTACAGCTCTAATAATTGTTGGTCTGTATCACCTCTTTGCGGTAGGTCGTTACAGCTATCCGGAGTTTCGTCTGAAGGTCGGTCAAGTGTCTGATCTTGATGTGATAGCGCCTTTCAGCTTCCCTGTCTTAAAACCTGAAACTCAGCTTACTGAGGAGAAAGCAGAAACTCTTGCCGGTATCAGCAAACCTTATCGAATCTCCGAAGATCAGCTGTTTGAAGCAAAATCCAAACTGGACAAGTTCTTTATTGCCGTGCTCGATCCCAAATCAGCCGAAAACGTTACAGCGCTGAAAACGGCGATTTCATCAGCCGGTTTTGAACTCAGGGAAGAAGCCATCCTGCCCTTGATGAACCAACGCGGAGCTTTGTCTTTGTATGAAAGCATGGGGAATTCGATTCAGTCCTTGTATAAACAGGGCATCATCGAGGATGCGACCCCGGACAGCATTCAGATCGTGCAGGGTGATGAGCTTCGGCATGTGAGTAAAGCCATATTTTTAAGCCTTGCTCAAGCTCGGGAGCAATTTCAAAAGAAGTATTCAACCGGTGAATTCTCTGCTTTAGCAGATGATTTGGCTCCGATCCTGATCAAAAGCAATCTGGTTCTTGATGAATCTAAACTCACCGAGATCAGCACCGGGCTCAACCAGCAGATCAACACCACTTTGGGGATCGTGCAACAAAATGAGATCATCATTCGCAAAAATGCCAGAATCACAGAAACTGACCTCAATAAGATCAATTCCCTACAGGCAGCCTATAAAAACCGGGAGATAGGCAAATCAAGTCTGCAAACACTGTTGCTGGCGTTGGGGCTGCTGATCTTTTATTTTATTATCATATACCTGAGCAACATGTACTTTGTCCACACTCAGCAGAAGAACGTCAATCAAGCTGTTGACCCCCTCCCGTTGAATCTGGGATTTATAATCCTGGTTTTGGCAGCTGTGGCGAACAATTATATACTGGGTTATAACAATATCCTCATCCCATTTGCGCTTACAGTTATTTCTGCCGCGATTCTGATCGGACCCGAATTCAGTATTTTCTACGGTCTTGGCAGCCTCCTGGTTGTAAGTCCGTTTGTCAATTGGGAAACCTATACGCCCGTGATCATGATCCTGAGCACAATGATCTCGATCATGCTGATCATACGATATAACGCATTCCATGAGTATTTGAACATCTGGTTCTATCTCGTCCTTTCCGGTATCCTGGTCAATCTGTCCCTGGGTGTATACAAGAATGATCCCTTGCTCACGATTCTGAGCAATATCGGCTTTTGCTTGATTTCTGCCACTATTTCCGTGATTGGAATTCTACTGATAGTGCCACACTATGAAAAGAAATGGCAGCGCGCCACAAAACAGACTCTGCTTGAACTGTTGGATTTTGATCATCCACTGCTCAAACGCCTGGCCACAGAAGCTGTCGGGACCTATCATCACAGCCTTATCGTGGGCAATTTATCTGAACGGGCAGCGGAAGCCATCGGAGCAAATCCTCTTTTAGCACGAGTGGGAAGCTATTATCATGATATCGGTAAGATCATCAATACAGAGATATTTACAGAGAATAATGATGATTCGACTCAGATCCATGATGGAATACAGCCGGATGAAAGCGCGAATCTGATCAAGGGGCATGTTTTGGAAGGGATCGAACTTGCCAAACATTATAAGATACCCAAACCCGTGATCGAAATCATCATGCAACACCACGGAACCAGCCATATCCGGTATTTCCTCGAACAGGCCAAAAAAAACCAATCCCAACCTGACATGCAAAACTTCACCTATCCCGGACCCAAGCCCCAAAGCAAAGAGGCTGTTCTGGTGATGCTGGCGGATATTATAGAATCGACCACAAAGGCAAAAAACATCAGTAGTGAAGCCGATATTGTTACCATTATCGATCAAACCATCCAGCGTCTGATCAAAGAGAATCAATTTGACGAAGCACCCATCACCCTGAAAGAGCTTCATATAGCCAAAGAGACCATGCTCCCGGTTCTGGAAAGTATCTATCGTAAACGTCTGGACTATCCTGATGATAAGCAATCCGATGAAAATAAAGCTTGATGTCTCAAACGAATCCGGTATCGATTGTGATCTGCCCCGGTTGGATCGGATCGCTGAGCAGATCGCAGAGCAAGAGCAAGTCGCTGGTATATATGAGATATCACTGCTGTTGGTCGATGATTTGAAAATGGCACAATTGAACCAGACTTACAGGGGAAAATCGGGTCCTACAGACGTCCTCAGTTTTGCCGTTGAATCTCCCTCAAACCAGCCTGAGAGTGGACTTAGAACCTATCTGTGTGATATTGTGATTGACATAAACTATATCCTCAGGCAAAAGGGTTCAAATAACTTCAGAACCGAGTTTGGCATCGTTTTCATACACGCAATATTGCACCTCCTCGGTTATGATCATATCAAAAAGAATGATAAGGAACTAATGGAATCAAAGGAACAATACTACCTGGAAACTCTGCGGGAGTTGATCTAAAGTGGATGATGGTAAATCGCTATACATCATAGCTCTGATCTTGTTATCCGCGTTTTTCTCGGGATCTGAAACAGCTCTCTTCTCGCTATCCAGAATTCAGCTGAAAAAGCTGGAAAACAGCGAATCGGAAGGCGCAAAAAGACTCATCAAACTCCTGCGAAAACCCCGGCGTTTGCTGATAACTCTGCTGTTGGGGAACACCTTTGTCAATATGGCGCTTTCCTCTCTTGCCACTCTTCTGGCTCTGGATTTCGCTGCAGGACATCCCGGCTTCAGCTTCTCAGCCTTGATCACTTTCCAAATTGTGATCACGACTGTCCTCATTCTCCTGTTTGGAGAGATCATCCCGAAACTGATCGCTTTGGCAAGCGCGTTTACCACAGCACAGATCGTCGCGCTTCCGGTGAAGCTGATCCAAATCATCCTCTACCCAATCGTGACGGTCTTCCTTGGCTTCAATCAGCTGGTGTCAAAAAAACAATCTACCGACAAGCACCTTGGGGCTCGTTTTACTTCTGAGGAATTTCACAAGTTGATCCAGAGTGACAGCAGCAAACACAGCCTGGAAGAGCACGAGAAGAAAATGCTGGTGGGCTTGTTCAGATTTAAAGAAGCAGAGATCAGCGAGATCTATGTGCCCCGGGTGAAGATCTCGGCAATCGAAGAAGATCAGAGCCTGGATGAATTACGTGATCTGATCGTGGATTCCGGCTACTCCAGGATCCCCGTTTATCGGGATACGGTCGACGATATCATTGGAATAGTTTACGTCAAAGACCTCCTCATATACCCGGATCGCAAGACAATCAAAGAATTCATGCGTCCTGTCTGGTTTGTGACAGAGAACATGAAGATCCAGACTCTGCTGAATCAGTTTAAAAGCAAGAAACTTCAAGTTGCGGTTGTGGTTGATGAATACGGTGGAACCAGCGGAATAGTCTCCCTGGAGGATATCTTGGAGGAAATCGTTGGAGAGATCCGCGATGAATATGACCATGACGAAATCCCCGAATTGATCAAAAAGGATGCACAGACATACATTCTGAGCGGGACCTTTAGCATTCGGCAGTTCAATCAGGAGTTTGGCACCGATATCGATGCTGATGAATATGACAATGTTGCGCAGTTCTTACTGGAGAACTTCAATCACGTTCCAAGTATTTCTGAAAGCTACAGCTATGGTGAGACCATGGTGTTTGAGGTTTTGGAAAGTGACGAGCGCAGCATCAAACAGATCCAGCTCAAGCTGACCCCACAGGAACTTTGATGCGCGGATTTCTGCTGATCATGATCTGTCTGGCACTCACGGTCTGTTGCCTGAATGCTTCCCGAACCGAATATCTGATCAGAACTTCCGGGATCAAGGTCGCTTCTCTGGAGATCGATCATGATAAGGCAAATAAATCTGTTCAATTCAGGATCAAATCTCTGAACGTTTCCAAACTTTTCCCCCGTTTGGATAATCTATACACAGTCGACTATGACGCATCCTTCCAACCCCGCACCTTTACCCGCGTGATCGATCAGGAAACTCTTACCGAAACCGTGACCACAGCCTACGATCGCAAGCTGAACGTTGCGAGTCTTCGCAAAAGCTCACAGACTAATTCAGTGACCTACCCGATCGAGAATGAAAGCCGTGATTTCTTCAGTTTTGTTTTGCTGGTGATGCAAAACAGGTTATCCAAGGGCTCCTTCCCCATTGACGGGAATGGGAAAATCTGGTCCGCTGAACTGGAATATTTGGGAGACGAGGCTATCAGAACCAGCCTCGGTAAATTCAACACCAGCGTTTATGAAATCAAACTTAGCCCCCGATCTGAGGAAAAGACCCCCTATGTGGATATGATTTCTCATAATATTCTCGATCCGGAAGTCACCATCCAGCTCTGGATCGCGGATCAGCAGACAACGGTCAAGGCAATCGCAAAAAAGAAATTGATCACTACTTCCATAGATCTGGTGAAAATCGGCATATGAAGCCCCGGGCATTATCCAAACATGATCTTCCTCTGGCCCTTGTCTGGCTCGCGCTGATCTGGATCCTATCCTCCATCCCCAGTATGGATCTGCCTTCGGTCAGGATACTCAGCTTTGATAAAATTTTGCACTTCGGGGTCTATTTCGTCCTTGGTTTTCTGCTAAACCGGTGGTTACGGAAGATGGGATACAGCAAACAGACGACAAATATCATCTATGCGCTTCTCTTGCTGAATGCTGCGTTGGACGAATGGCATCAGGTCCTCATACCCGGGCGCTCGGTCTCAATATGGGATCTGGGTGCGAATTTCCTTGGTGTTGCTGTTGCCAGATTGACCTTGAATTATAAGAGATGATCGAAGTCAAGAACATCAGCCTAAGCTTGCAGGGCGTCCTCATCTTGAGTGATATCTCGTTCAGCCTCGCTGATCAGAAGAATCTCATCATTTTGGGAAAGAGCGGATCCGGAAAAACAGTCCTCATGAAGACCATAATGGGCCTGTATAAACCTGATTCGGGAACAGTTCTGATCAACGATATCGACATTAATGGCGATCAAGTGAACAGTGAACAGATCAAACGGAATTTTGCCATGGTCTTCCAAAACTCCGCGCTTCTGGATTCCTACACAGTGTTTCAAAATGTGGCTCTGCCTCTCTATGAACGAGATGAGCATAATGCGGAGCTCATTGCCGAGAAGGTCGAACAAGCCCTTGCAGTGGTGGGTCTGAGCCACACAAAAGCCATGTATCCCGCTGAATTGAGCGGAGGAATGAAAAAGAGGATCGCCCTTGCCAGAGCTCTGGTCTATGAGCCTGCTTTTATTGTCTTTGATGAGCCTATCTCCGGGCTGGATCCGATC
Source organism: Candidatus Cloacimonadota bacterium (assembly GCA_022711455.1). Lineage (GTDB taxonomy): Bacteria > Cloacimonadota > Cloacimonadia > Cloacimonadales > Cloacimonadaceae > PHBP01. The sequence goes on along the minus strand of JAKLEY010000036.1, from coordinate 8,593 downwards.
ACTTCAAAAGAAGTCCTGTACTATATGGAAGAGATCATCAAATCCAGAACAATAACCGCGATTACCGTAACCCATGATATCCGCGATCTGGATCGCATCGGCGATCATGCTTTGTTCATTGATGCTGGCAAAGTCCTGTTCAGCGGCCCGCTTAATGATATCTTCTCCAACCCGGATCCTCTGATCCGGGAGTTCATCAGCTGATCTGTGACCCACATGATCAAAAACCGTACGATCTGGCTGGGTTTCATGATAGCCACAGCCTGCACCATCTATGTTATTGAAAGCTTTGTTATGAGAATGCTGCCCTTCCCTTTTCTACGGATCGGGTTTTCAAACATCATCGTGCTCTATCTGATCATCCACGATAAGTTCTGGACTGCCATCGTGGTCAATATTGCCAAGTCTCTCATAGGAGGATTGATCACATTCACACTGATGACTCCTGCAACCGCGCTTTCTCTGTCAGGCGGCTTGAGCGCCATTCTGATCATGTTTCTGTTTTATCGGATTCATCTGGGGCTCAGCATTTTTGGGGTCAGTATAGCCGGAGCAGTGGGACACAACCTGGCTCAGCTGTTCATGGTCAGGTGGCTGATAATTCCGAACACCAATGTTTTTATGTTGACACCAATCCTTATTCTGTTGGGAATGGTCAGTGGATTCATTATTTCGTATTTGACGCTGATAATGGATGAAAAACTAAACAACATAAGGCTGATATAGCTATGAATAAAGCACAAAAAGAAAAGCGAGAAAAACGGCTGGTGAGCCTGGGTGTGGGTATCTGCATCCTCGCCGGCTTGGTCCTGGGTCTCTTCTGGTTCTACGAAGATGATCTCCCGCCCACCAGTGAACTGCGAAACTTCACACTGCGCACGGGAAGCGAAGTCTACGATCGTAACGGCAAGATGATCTATCTTTTTGCCTTCGAGAAGCGTAAGCTGGTCTCACTCAAAGAACTGCCCCAGCATCTCGTGGATGCCTTGATAGTTACGGAAGATAAATACTTTTACTCTCACTTTGGAATCGATATCATAGGCAATATCAGAGCGATCTTTATTGATGTCGCCCGCATGGATTTCTCCCAGGGTGCCAGCACCATCACACAACAAATGGCAAGAAACATGTTTCTCACTCTGGATAAAAAACTGAGCCGGAAGATCAAGGAAGTGATCCTTGCGTTCAGAATAGAACGCAGTTTCACAAAAGACGAGATACTTGAGATCTATTGTAACAAGATATTCTGGGGTGGTCAGATTCACGGTCTGGAAACAGCAGCCCTGTATTACTTTGGAAAACACGCCCGGGATCTTAATATCCCTGAATCTGCAACTCTGATCGGCATGATCCAAAGACCCAATTACTTCGATCCCGTCAAGAACCCAAAGGTTACCATCGAGCGCAGAAATGACGTTCTCAGGCGCATGTATAAATCCCGCAAGATCACCGAAGCTGAATATGCCGCATCGATCGCAACACCTCTGATGACCGGCGAATCAATGATGCAGCGGTTTTCGAATGACTATTTTATAGAATATATTCGTGTCCAGCTTGAACGTAAATACGGCACGGACAGACTGTTTGAAGGTGGTCTGAAGATATATACGACTCTGGATCCAGATCTCACAGTTTACGCGGATTCCGTTTTGAACAGCTATCTGACCAGTGTGGAGAACGCTCGCGGTTACAGAGTGCGCTATGACCAAACTCCCAAAGGTTCTGTCGATATCAACACACAATACCTACAGGGGGGATTGGTGTTGATGGATAATAAAACCGGTCAGGTGAGAGCCATGATCGGAGGACGTAACTTTGAACACAGCAAGTTTAACAGGATGACTCAGGCAAAACGTCAACCCGGTTCCTCGATCAAACCTGTTTATTATACTCTGGCAGTGGAAAAGGGCTACACTCCGTCCACCATTATAAATGATTCTCCGATAACAATAGGCGAATGGACTCCTCACAACTTTGACAGGGGATACAACGGCTACACCCGGATGCGGACTGCTATCCAATACTCACTCAACGTATGGGCGGTAAAAGCAGCGATGGATCTTGGACTTGATACAATGAGCGATGCCTTCCGCAGATTTGGAGTCGGAAACAAAGTTGAAGACTATTCAGCTGCTCTGGGATCATACGAAGTAACACCGATCAATCTGATCGCGGAATACACTACATTCCCGAATGGTGGTTACAGGGTTACACCCGTATTTATCACCAGAGTTGAAGATTCAAGCGGGAAAACGTTGGAACGCAGATCAGCTTCACGGGTAAGGGTTTGTAGCTCAGAAGTGGCATATATTATGACCAGCATGTTACAATCAGTAGTCTCCGGTGGCACTGGAACCCCGGCAAAGAACAACTACTATTGGGATGCCGCAGGCAAAACAGGAACCTCAGAAAACTACAGGGATTCCTGGTTTATTGGGTTCAATCCTTCCTACACGCTGGGGATCTGGATGGGGTTTGACAGCGATAAATCGTTTGCCTACAACAGTGCCGGAGCCCCGGTTTGCACTCCCATCTGGGGCAAGATCATGACGAAAGCTATCCGTAATGAAAACAAAGGACGCCTCCCGAAAGGCGGTGACAGCAGATACACGTTCACAATCCCTGAAGGCGTGGTGTCCAGAAACATCAATCCCCAAACCGGCTTCACTGTCGACGAAGGCGGGCAATCCGAGATATTCATCCAGGACAATATCCCGCCGGCTGTCAAAGACACTTTGAACCTGAACTTTTCACCTTCGGGACCTGGTTTTCAGGAAGATGTGAATCCTCAGAAAGCTGCTCCTTCCACTCAAAGCTCCGTCCAGCCTTCTACTGCTCCAGCCACTCCAACCCGACCGCGTTCCCGGGAAGCAGCAACACCCGGATCAAGATGGTAAACAGATAAAGTGAGAGACTTTCTTTTTTATCTGATTCTGCTGCTGACGTCCGGGGGCTTTTTCACCTACATCTATTTTGTGATCAGATTCTACTATGGCTATAAAGACTATAAACCGCTGCTGTCGCACAAAAAGAGAAGCGTGTCAGTAGTGATTGTAGCCCATAACGAAGCCCAACATCTGAGTAAACTGATGCTGGGTTTGCTAAATCAGAGCTACCCCAGAAACCTCTACGAGATCATCATTGCCGATGATGGATCGGATGATGACACCGGTGAGATCATGGCCCAAATTGCTTCTGCGGAGCCTCAAGTGACATACATCAGGGTTCTGGGTCGGGAGAACGTCGTCTCACCCAAAAAACAAGCTATGGAAAAAGCTATCGCTGCTTCTGTCGGCGAGATCATCCTGACTACTGACGCGGATTGTATCGTCCCCCCCACCTGGATTGAAAGAATGGTCGAAGCCTTCAGGGATGATGTTTCTATGGTGGCAGGCTACTCTCGCACCCTGATTCCGGACTGGGACAAGGCTTCTCTCCTGCATAAATATGAACACTTCGATTTTGCCGCAACCTATATGGTTCTGGGCGGAGGCTACACGATTGGACGCAGCTGGGCTTGCATAGGCCAAAACCTGGGCTACACCAGATCCGCTTACGATGCTGTTGGTGGCTTTGAGAAGATCAAACACCTGATCTCCGGGGACGATGTCAATCTGATGCAATTGATGCGCAGACAGGGACATAAGATAATCTTCAATTTTGACCCTCGCAGCTTTGTCTTCACCTATCCAATCCCAAGCTGGAAAAGACTGGTCAACCAACGTAGCCGTTGGGCGTCTAATATGAAGTATCAGCTGAAGTTCAATCCGGAATTCTTCTTCATCCTGCTCTCCATGGGTATGATGTACTGGGGAGGGACATTCCTGCTGCTCTTCAATTGGCAGCTGGGTTTGGGAATATTTGCCTTCAGAATATTGATCGAAAACATCATGATCGGATACACTCGCGGCCACTTTGGCGTTACGGCAAAAATGTGCAGATTTTATCCTGTATGGTTGGTGATCCAGACCTTCTTTCTGGTTTTCACCATGATTCTTGGACAACTGAACCTCTTTATCTGGCATGGCAAGAAGCCTTATCAACGGAGCACTAATGAAGTTGCAGATATTTGACGATCCGCATCGGGCGGCTTTCTTCCCACTCACACACTTACGCAGTACGGGTGACCTGAGATGTGGTATTCTGAAACTGCGGCAACGCCTGGAAAGTCTCTTTGCTGAGGATGCGGGCTATATCATCTCTCCTGAATTGGTGGAACTGTATCAAGAACGGCATCCTGACTGGCTGATCAACCAAGCTGTGATTGAAGACTGTCTCTACGTGAACTCCAGACTCAAGCCTGAATCAGAGGCATATCAGCTTGTGAGCGATCTAAAGCCGGAAACGGCCTTGGTAAATCGTGATCTTGTACTGGCTTTCAGAAGCAGCTCCGGAATTGCTTTCTGCCCTGATGTTACCAGCCTCACAGCCCTCAGTATTGAGATCATCCAAACTGACCTGCCCTATTACCGGCATCCCTCGGATCTGATCCAGGATAACTCCCGCCTGATTCGCTACGATTTTGAACATTATTTTCAAGACAAAGATAACTTTTTTGAGACCGAACCCGGAGTAACTGTTCTGGATCCTTACAATATCTGGATCGGTGACAATGTGAAGCTGAAACCGGGAGTAGTTTTGGACGCCTCTGACGGACCCATAGTGATCGATGATGAAGCAACTATCATGGCAAACTCCGTGATAATCGGTCCCTGCTACATCGGCAAAGGCAGCATGATCAAAATAGGCGCAAAGATCTACGAAGGCTGCAGCATCGGTCCTGTTTGTAAAATCGGTGGAGAGGTTGAAGACAGCATCATACAGGCCTATTCCAACAAACAGCACGACGGATTCCTGGGGCATGCCTATCTGGGAGAATGGATAAATCTGGGGGCAGACACCAACAACAGCGACCTCAAGAATACTTATAAGAATGTAAGCTACTATTCCTATGATCATGGGAAAAAGATAGATTCCGGCACCCTGTTTTTGGGGTGTATCATCGGGGATCACGTAAAACTGGGGATCAACTGCACTGTCAATACCGGAGCTGTGATCGGAACCGGGTGCAATCTTTGGGGCAGAGACCTGATCTCAGATTTCATTCCTGATTTTTCCTGGGGCGAAGCCTCTGCTCTGAGCGCTTACCGTCTGGAGGCGTTTCTGGAGACTGCAAAAACCGTAAAAAACAGAAGAAAGCTTTCTCTCAGCAGTTCTGAAAGTCAGCTGCTGAGCTATATTTCCCAGCGAAGACTGCAGGAAAAACCAAAGTCATAGTGTTAACAGGAGATTAAATGCAAGATTATATAGAAGTGGAATTTCGCAGCGGAAGGCTGGGTTATTTCCAAAATAATGCTGAGCTTCAGATTAACCCGGAAGATCTGGTGGTGGTGGAAGTTGAACGCGGAGAAGACATCGCGCAAGTGATCCATCTCAGCATTCCCGGCGGTGAGCTTGATAACCAGATCACAAAAGGAAGGCTCTTCAATATCAAGAGGATCGCTGATGAGCAGGATCTGGAAAAACTCAGCAATATCGGCTTCGAAGAAGAAAAAGCTTCCCAGACCTTTATGGAGATTCTGGAGCGCTACTCATTTGAGATGAAATTGATTGAGACCATCTATCAATTTGACGGTAATAAACTCACCTTTTTCTTCACTGCTGAGGGCAGAATCGATTTTAGGCAGTTTGTGCGCGAATTAGCATTGGTCTTTAAGACCAGGATCGAACTGCATCAAACCACCGGGCGAGATGAAGCCAAGCGCTTGGGTGGATTTGGTATGTGCGGTCTGCAATACTGCTGCGGAAGCTTTCTCAAACGCTTTAATCAAGTCACGATCAAGATGGCCAAAGACCAGAATCTGGCAGGGAATCTCTCCAAGATATCCGGGCCTTGTGGCAGACTGCTTTGTTGCCTAAATTTTGAGGAGGATTTCTATGTGGAGGAAGAGCGCGAGTATCCCATAATCGGGACCTGCGTACTCCATAAGGACGTGAGAATGCTGGTCTTCAAGAACGACGTCATCAATCAGAAAGTAGTCCTGAGCGGAGAGAATCAGGAACTCACCGAGCTCGACCTGGTACAATTCAGGCAGTTGGAAGTCCTCAGCATTCCGGAACTTGACCCATGTTAAAACACATCCTGTCCCTTTCCCCTGACGCTCTGGCGACAGATCTGAGTGCTGCCTTTCCCGCTTACCGTGCCAAGCAGGTTTTAGCCTGGATCTACGCGAGATTTACCACAGATCCTGATTCCATGACTGATCTGCCGACTGAGGTAAAAGAGCATTTAAAACAAAACTATCGGCTCGAACTACCTGAAGTCGATGCCAGGCTCTTGTCAAAAGACGGAACCATCAAATACCGGCTGAAGTTAGCGGATGCCTGCCTGATCGAAATGGTGATGATTCCGGAAGTAAAAAAGAAGACTCTCTGTATCTCTTCGCAAGTCGGTTGCAGTCGTGCCTGTGCTTTTTGTGCCACAGGGAAAGCGGGTCTGACCCGTAATCTGTTTCCGGAAGAGATTATCGGACAATTTATCCTGGCTGCAAGAGACCTCCTCCCCAACCGCATAACCAATCTTGTCTTTATGGGTATGGGTGAACCTCTGGATAATCTGGATAATGTGCTTTTTGCTCTCAGGACTTTGCAGGCAGAGAAAGGCCTTGCCTTCAGCCCCCGGCGCACCACGATCTCCACTTGTGGTATAGCTCCGGGAATTCGCCACCTGGCTGACAGCGGCATCAAAACCAAGCTGGCGGTTTCTCTCAATTCTGCCGAAAGCGAGACCAGGCTGAAGATCATGCCAATTGAGAAGCTCTATCACCTGAATGAGCTCAAACAAGCCCTGCTCTATTTCAGGAGAAAGACCAATTTCCGCATCACTTTCGAATACATCCTGATCCCCGGGGTCAATATGAGCTATGAAGATATCAGAGCGCTCAGTCGCTTTGTGAATGATATCTCCTGCAAGATAAATTTTATCCCCTACAATCCCACCGGGGTTGAGGGTTGGTCGGCCCCCACCAAAACTCAGATCGATGATTTTTTGCAGAAAGCCACCATTATCAAGCAAGCTGTCACTCTTCGCAAAAGCAGAGGAGCAGACATTCAGGGTGCCTGCGGTCAGCTTGCCGCACAAGTAAATCAAACAGAGAGGTTATCATGAACAGCATTCGTCAGATCGCAATTGAACTCTTCGGAGATACACATCCCTGCTTATGCGGAGGTGGCCACGAAATCTGCCTCAAATGCAATCACTGCCGTGCTCAGGAACCGGATCGGGTATACAACGGGAAGGACCCCATCGCCTCTCTGATCGATGCCACCATCCTGAAAGCTGATGCAGTGGAAACCGAGATCCGGGCTCTCTGTGAGTTAGCCGCAAAACATGAAACCGCATCAGTTTGCGTCAATTCACAATTTCTTGCCTTAGTCCACAAAGTTTTAAACAGCCATCCTCTGGCCTGCACGGTGATCAATTTCCCTCTGGGGACAAATTCTCCTCATGCAATTTATAACGAAGCTGCGGCTGTCTTGAATGATGGAGTCGATGAGATCGACATGGTGCAGAATCTGTCCGCCCTCCTCTCCGGGAACACAAAGACAGCTTTTGAGAGCATCGAAAGAGTGGCTGAACTCTGTTTACACAAGACCATTCTGCTCAAAGTCATCATCGAAACCTGCTATCTCACTAATGAGCAGATCGTAATCAGTTGCCTCCTTGCCAAAAAGGCTGGAGCAACGTTTGTGAAGACTTCCACAGGTTTCGGCCCCGCCGGGGCAAAGGCAGAACATATCGAACTCATGCGCAAAACAGTCGGTCCCAAACTTGGTGTGAAAGCTTCCGGAGGGATCCGTACCAAAGAACAGGCTCTGGAAATGATCAAAGCCGGAGCCAACCGCATCGGTGCCTCGAACGTCCTTGCTATTGTAGGAGAGTGATCATGCCGCTCAAAGTCAACATTGCCGGATACAATATCGATAAATCGCTAATCGATAGTCTGAACGATCCCTCGGCCACTCCGGAAGTGATCTCAGCTGCTTATGCAAGGATCAGCCGCAGTGAGAAAAGCATCACTGAGCTGCGTGAGGAAGCGCTGTCTGAGATTCCCAAAGCGCGCAAGTCCAACGAAAGTATCATCTTTGAGATGGGGCATTCCTCAATCGCGGAGCATGCTGTCTTTAATATCGACATCATCGGGATCTCGCGTCTGCTTGCTGAAACCGTTGAAAGTATCCGACTGGCCTCATACACAGAGAAATCTCAACGCTACGTTACTTTTGAAGATGATTTTGTGATCCCGGCCGAGCTGGCCAATCAGACGCAAAGCCTGCAAAATCGCTTTGTCTCGATGCATAAAAAGCTGTTTGAAGAGTACAAGCTCTGCTATGATCTGCTTCTGAAATATTACGCGAAGAAAAGACTGAAGCTCACACCACGCGAACTTGAAGGTAAAGCCAAAGAGGATGCAAGATACATTCTGCCGCTTGCCACCAAGACTCAATTGGGAATGACGATCAACGCCCGTAGCCTGGAGAACCTCTTGCGAAAGCTGAAAAGAACTCCTCTGGCTGAAGCCCTTGAGCTCTA